>NZ_JBRREI010000007.1:0-117156 GCF_056760195.1 Stenotrophomonas sp. STEN020 | reverse complement strand
TTTTTGCCCGCCGTTTGGGGCCGGGGCTTCCCCCCCCGCCGCGACCCCCCCTTGGCGGGCCCCCCCACTTCATCCCCGCCAACCAGGAGACTTCCATGGCCCTCATGTTCCCGCGGCTCGCCCGCAATTTCGCCAAGAACGGGTATTACCCGACCGACGAACCCACGCTCGAAAGAGCCCTCAACGCACTGATGCCCAGCGATGGGCCGATGTGCATCCTCGATCCCTGCGCCGGCGAAGGCGTGGCGATCGCCGAAGCCGCTCATGCCCTCGGGCGCGAGCAGGCCAAGGCGTTCGCCGTCGAGTTCGACGCGGAACGGGCACGCCATGCCCGCGGCCTGGTCGATCACTGCCTGCACGCGGACCTGATGGACACGATGATCTCCAAGCAATCGTTCGGGCTGCTCTGGCTCAACCCACCGTATGGCGACCTGTCCAAGGACGTCAACGGCAACATCGGCTATCAGGGCCAGGGCCGTGCCCGCTTCGAGAAGCTCTTCTATCAGCGCAGCCTCTCGCTATTGCAGTATGGCGGCGTGCTGGTCTTCATCGTCCCCGGCTACGTGCTCGACGCCGAGCTGGTCGGCTGGCTGACGCGCCACTACACCGATCTGCGGATCTACCGAGCGGTGGAGACGCAGTTCAAGCAAGTGGTGATCTTCGGCCGCAGGGTGCGTCAGCGCGAGCTGGCACCCGATGGGCTCAAGGCCGTGCGCAATCTGCTGCTGCAGGTCGGGCTTGGTGAAGTCGAAGCCGAGGAGCTGCCGAGCGAATGGCCGTTCCTGCCGTACATCGTCCCCGCCAGTCCGGCCGAGCCAGAGCACTTCTTCCGCGTGACGATGGAGCCGGAGCAGTTCGCCGATGAAGTCGGCCGGCTGCAAGGCCTCTGGCCGTCGCAGGACACGCACCTGGGGGCCGCGCAGCAGTCGCTGCGTCCGCCAGCGCGTGCCTTGTCCCACTGGCATCTCGCCCTGGCCCTGGCCGCGGGCGCGATCTCGGGGGTTGTGCGCTCCAAGACCGGGCGCGTGCTCGTCGTCAAAGGTGACACCCACAAGGACAAGACGCTTCAACGCGAATTCACCGAACGCGAAGACGGCTCCATCGCCGAGACCCGCATCCTCACCGACAAGTTCGTGCCCGTCATCCGCGCGTGGGACATGACGCCCGGCTCCGCTACACGGGGCGAGGTCCTGACCATCCGTTAATCCACCGGACGCGCTGCCGTCCTGCTGTACCACCTCGAAGGAGAAACACCCATGTTCTCAAGCCTGTTCAAGCGGCCCGCGCCGCAGAAGCAACCGTTGTTCGCACCAGGTACGTTGCAGTTGAGCGAGAAGGTGCATTGGCTGGCCCGCAAAGGCCTGATCGACCCCTTGGCTCTTGTCCAGCGCCATGTGCGCGGTGACTGGGGCGAGACCGATGAGGCCACCCGTCAAGCCAAAGATGTCGCAATCCGTGGGGACGATCCGATGATCTCCCACTTCAGGATCACGCCCGAACTGGTGTTGATCGTCAAAACCAGCGAGGACCACCAGACCACGGTGATCCAGCTTCCCGAAGAACGGGACATGATCTGACAGCACCATCGTCGTCTTCATCCACCTGACGGAGCCACTTCACTCCGCCAGGGGTGTCGTGGCTCAATGACTCATCAAGGAGGAGCCCATGGCATCACATCGCGTTGAAACCTACTGCCACAGGCTGGCGTTTCCAATCGGTGCGCTCATCTTCAGCAGAGGCATCGACCGCCTGGTCCGCACGGGTCGCCTCGACCCGATCCCGTACTTCAGGCGCCACACCCGTGGCGACTGGGGCGACGTCAACCTCCAGCAATGGCAGGCCAACAGCACTGCACTGCAATCAGGTGCATCGCTGGAATCCCGCTACGTGATCCATCCGGGGCTGGCCATCCGCATCGTCACCGATGCGCAGCGCAGCGCCACCGTCATCGTGCTGCCGTCCGAAGACTGAGCACGATTCACCAGCAGGCCGCCACGGCCGGCAACTTCGACCACCTCGGCCAAGCGCCGATTTCCTTCCCACTGCGGGGCATGCCATTGCCCCGCTGGGGGTGGTGCATGCCCCATTTTTCATTGGAGCATCACCATGTCCCTCGATCTCGAAACCACTGCCGCTGAAGCCGCGCCCGTACAGGGCGAACTGCTCGATGCGGAATCTTCCCCTCTGACCCTGAGCCTTCAGGATTTCGTCGGCGAGTTCGGTGACGAACTGCTCGACGCCCTCAACAGCGCCAACCCGCCGGTCTATAACGGCCAGCCGCAGGCGCACCGACAACTCATCGTCGCCAGCCTCAAGCGCAAGCTCTTCCAGGCCCAGGCCGAAGTCGTCCACGCCGCCGCGGAGCTGCTGATCGATCGTGGCGAACGCGCCGCGATCGTCAATGGCGAAATGGGCTGCGGTAAGACGACCGTCGGCATCGCCACGGCCGCCGTGCTCAACGCCGAAGGCTACCGCCGCACCCTGGTTCTTTCCCCGCCGCACCTTGTTTACAAGTGGCGGCGCGAGATCCAGGAAACAGTGGCGGGTGCCAAGGTGTGGGTGCTCAACGGGCCGGATACGCTCGTCAAGCTCATCAAGCTGCGCGAGCAGTTGAACGTCCAGCCCACGGGCCAGGAGTTCTTTGTCTTGGGCCGGGTCAGGATGCGGATGGGGTTCCACTGGAAGCCCGTCTTCACCCAGCGACGCACCCGTCACGGCAACGTGGCGGCTTGCCCGGACTGCGGCACGGTCATCACCGACCTCGACGGCGAGCCGGTCAACCCGGTCGCACTCCAAGCCGAGGAATACCGCAGGAAGTGCAGCCATTGCGCCGCGCCCCTGTGGACGCTGATCCGCCCACGCAGCCTGTCTGGCAGCGACCAGTCCTCAGCCGTGCTGAAAGCCTTGAAGCGCATCCCGACTATCGGGGAAGTCACCGCGCAGAAGCTGATGCAGAAGTTCGGCGACGGGTTCCTGGCGTCGATGCTGGGCGACAACATCCATGAGTTCATCAACCTCATGGACGGCAACGGCGAGCTGGTGTTTTCCGACCGTCAGGCCACGCGCATGGAGCGTGCGATGGCCAACATGGAGTTCGGCTTTGGCGAGGGCGGCTACCAGCCGTCCGAGTTCATCAAGCGCTACCTGCCGCAAGGCACGTTCGACCTGTGCATAGCGGACGAGGCTCACGAGTACAAGAACGGTGGCAGTGCCCAGGGCCAGGCCATGGGCGTGCTGGCGGCGAAGGCTCGCAAGACCTTGCTGCTGACAGGCACGCTGATGGGCGGCTACGGGGACGACCTGTTCTACCTGCTGTTCCGAGCCCTGCCTGGGCGGATGATCGAAGACGGCTACCGCCCGACCACGAGCGGCAGCATGACCTCGGCGGCCATGGCGTTCATGAGGGACCACGGGGTCCTCAAGGACATCTACTCCGAAAGCACCGGCACGGCGCACAAGACGGCCAGGGGCACCAAGGTATCGGTGCGCACGGTCAAGGCTCCCGGCTTCGGGCCGAAGGGGGTCTTGCGGTGCATCCTGCCGTTCACGATCTTCCTCAAACTCAAGGACATCGGCGGCAACGTCCTGCCGCCGTATGACGAGGAGTTCCGTGAAGTCGCAATGGACACGGCGCAAGCCGCGGCCTACCGCGACCTGGCGGGTCGGCTGACCGCGGAGCTGAAACAGGCTCTGGCGCGACGCGATACGACGCTGCTGGGTGTGGTGCTCAACGTGCTGCTGGCCTGGCCGGACTGCTGCTTCCGGTCGGAAACCGTGGTGCATCCGCGCACGCGCAACACCTTGGCGTTCGTCCAGGCTCAGTTCAACGAGTTCGAGGTGACGCCGAAAGAGCGCGAGCTGATCGACATCTGCAAAGAGGAGAAGGCGCAGGGCCGCAAGGTTCTGGCCTACACGGTCTATACCGGCACGCGCGACACCACGTCGCGCTTGAAGGTATTGCTGGAGCAAGAAGGTTTTCGGGTGGCAGTGCTGCGCGCAAGCGTGGACGCCAGCCGCCGCGAAGACTGGATCGCCGAGCAACTGGACCGTGGCATCGACGTGCTCATCACCAACCCCGAGCTGGTCAAGACGGGCTTGGACCTGTTGGACTTCCCGACGATCGTTTTCATGCAGTCGGGCTACAACGTGTACTCGCTCCAGCAGGCGGCACGCCGCTCCTGGCGCATCGGACAGAAACAGCCGGTGCGCGTGATCTACCTCGGCTACGCCGGTTCCTCGCAGATGACCTGCCTGGAGCTGATGGCCAAGAAGATCATGGTCTCGCAGTCCACCTCCGGCGACGTGCCCGAATCGGGCCTGGATGTGCTCAACCAAGACGGTGATTCCGTCGAAGTCGCGCTGGCCCGGCAACTGGTCGCCGCCTGATCCCCACGCCAACGCCGGCCTCGCGCCGCCGGCTTTCCATTGTTCCCACCTTGCAGCCACGCCCACGGTCTCCGTGGACGTGGCTGCATCTTCACTGGCCCCTTCGGGGGCCTTTTTCTTTGGAGGGAGGCTTTCGGTAAATCGGGCGCTGCCTGGTTCGCATTGTTTGCTGCCGCTCGTGGCCCGAGCGGCGATGGTGAGGGCTCGATGTTTCAGGACGACGCGCCATGTGCCCCTCTCCACCCTGGTTTCACCATCCCGAACGCCGCCTGCTGGCGGGTTTTCTCGGCCTGCTTTGGTCGGTGCTGGCCGGTGGCTGCGCGACGACGACCGCGCCGGTCGCGCCCCACACCATCGAGGAAGTCTCGGCCGCGCCCGAACCCGAGGCGCCGGAGTACATCCCCGTCGTGCGCTACGGCCGCTATACCCTCGTGGAACTCGCACCCACGGCGGCGCAGCGCGACCTGCTTTTGCAGACCATCGATGTCGCCATGCCGGAAGACGCCCGCGCCACGGTCGGCGACGGGCTGCGGCATGTGCTCAGGCGCAGCGGTTACCGACTCTGCGAAACCGCGCATGCCGTGGTCGAGCTGTACGCACTGCCACTGCCGGCAGCGCACTTGCACCTCGGCCCCATGACCCTGCGCGATGCGCTGCTCACGCTGGCTGGCCCGGCCTGGGAACTGCATTCGGATGACCGCGCACGGCAAATCTGCTTCGAGCGGCCCGGCGACAGCATGGCCGCCGACAACGCCCACGCGCTGCCCGCCACCGAGGCGGCGCAGACCTTTCCGCTGGCGCCCGCGGCATCGGGAGGCCAGCCATGAACAGCCCGCAGCCCGCCCATCGTTCAACGGCCGCCGTGGTGGTGCAGAGCCTGATGTGGCTCTGGCTGATCGGCCTCAGTGTCCTCGTTGCCCTGGGTTACCAGGCGATGAACGACCAGGCCGACCAGGAGCGCCTGGATTCCCGCCTGCAACGCCTCGAAGCGCAGGCAACAGGCCTGGCCGAGACCATCGAGGCCATCCAGCAGCGTCCGGCCGTCGCAACGGCGGCGGATCTCAAAGACATCCGCCAATTCCTGGAAGCTCGTGCAGCCCAGGTCGAGAAAACGCTGAGCGCCTATGCCGCTGCCGACGACCTTCAGGCGCTGCGCGCCGAAGTCGAGCAGGTCAAGGCGCGGCAGACCGCTGCGCGCGCCGCTACACCCGCCCAGCCGCGCACCAGGAACAAGCCCACCGCCAAGCCCGAACCACCGCCGCTCCCGTTCCGCATCGTCGGGGCCGAACTGCGTGCCGGCGAGCGCAGCGTGTCCGTCGCGCCAAGCAATGGCGACTTCACGCCCGACCAGCTTCAGGTGCTGCTACCCGGCGATGCGGTCGGCCCGTGGCGCTTGCAGGCCGTCGAGGGCAACACCGCCGTGTTCCAGGCCGGCGACCAGACCCGCCGCGTGGCGATCCCCTGACCGGAGCAGATCGCATGAAGCCATCGATCATCCTTTCCGCGCTCTTGCTGGCGTCCACCCAGTGGCCCGCCTGGGCGCAGCAGCCCGCCACAGCCCCCGCCCGCAATGCGCAAAGCCAGGAGCGCCCGCTGGTCGCTCGCGTTCTGGATGACCGGGTGGCGAGCGACTGGGGCCTGCAACCGCAGGAGTGGGCGCGCTACCGCGAACTGATGGACGGGCCGCTGGGCATCTACTCGCCCAACCTGGACCCGCTGTCGGCCCTGGGCATCGAGGCCCGCACCGACGAGGAACGGCGCCGCTACGCAGAGCTGCAGGTGCAGGTCGAAGCGCGCCGCGTGGAGAAGCTGCTTGCCTATCAGCGCGCCTACGACGAGGCCTGGCAGCGCCTGAACCCCGGCATGCAGCGAGTGAACCTGCCGGACGACAAGCCGGTCGCCGGAGCCACGCGCGGCTCCGGCCGCACAGCGGTGTTCGTCAAGGACGGCTGCGATGCCTGCGGCCAGCTCGTGCAGCGCCTGCAATCGGCGGGCACCGAATTCGATCTGTACATGGTCGGCAGCCGCCAGGACGACGGGCGCATCCGCGACTGGGCCAAGCGCGCGAACGTCGATCCGGCGCGCGTGCGCCGCGGCACCATCACGCTCAACCACGACGGCGGTCGCTGGCTGTCGCTGGGCCTGCCCGGCGACTTGCCCGCAGTCGTGCGCGAGGTGAACGGCCAATGGCAGCGCCAGCCGTAGTCGCCACCTCTGTTTCGCAGTTCTTGCGCGCACTGACGCTCGCCGCCGGCCTGGGCGCCTGCGTCGCCCAGGCCCAGGCCCAGGAGGTTCCGCCGCCGGCCTACCAGCTCGCCGCGCAGCGCGCAGGCATCCCCTCGACGGTGCTCTACGCCGTGGCCTTGCAGGAGAGCGGCATCCGCCGCAATGGGCGCATCGTCCCGTGGCCGTGGTCGCTCAACGTCGCCGGCCAGTCGCGCCGCTATGCGACCCGCGCCGACGCCTGCGCGGGCTTGCAGCGGGCGATGCGCTCCACGCCGCACACGCGCATCGACGCGGGTCTGGGCCAGATCAACCTCGGCTACCACCAGCAGCGCTACGCCACCGCGTGCGACCTGCTGGACCCGTACCGCAACCTCGCCATCGCCGCCGAGATCCTGCGCGAGCAGCACACCCCCGGCGAGGACTGGTTGCTCGCGATCGGCCGCTATCACCGTCCTGCGGGCGGTGAGCCCGCCGCCCGCTATCGCCGCAGCGTGTCGCGCCACCTTGCCCGCGTACAGGGCGCGCGCGCAACCGCCGCGGTTCTCGCCGCACGCCAGGAGACATCCCCATGACGACATCCCATCTGGCCTTGCGGGGCCTGCTCGTACTGCTGGCAGGCTTGCCGCTGGCCTCGCTTGCCGGCGAGCCGCTGATCGTGGTCGAAGACCGCGGCGGCGCGTCGGCGCTGCCGTACTACGAAGCCCTGAACCTCCAGCCGCGTGCCAACGCGCCGGCCCGGCCGCCGATCCCGACACCCCAGGTTCCCGCCACGCCGGCGGACGAGGCCGCGATGCTGCCGGTGCGCAGCGCCAAGCTCACGCCCGGCACCGTCGCGCGGCGGGTCATCGAGGCCCCGGGCCTGCGTCCTTTCGTGGTCGTCGGCGACGACGAGGCGTCCCATGCCTGGCTTCGCCGCCAGGCGACCGCGCTGCGCGAGCGTGGCGCGGTCGGCCTGGTGGTCAACGTCGAGACCATGCAGGGCCTGGCGCGGCTGCGCGCACTGGTGCCCGGTGTACCCCTCGCGCCCGCGTCCGGCGACGACCTGGCCGAGCGCCTCGGCTTGCGGCACTACCCGGCGCTGATCACGGCCACCGGCATCGAGCAATGAAGCCATGTCGGGGAAACAGCCGGTCGAGGTACTGCTTCGCCCAGCGGTGGAGCTATACACCGTTGCCGCATGCGCGGGCGCCGCGTTTCTGTCCCTGGTGGCCCCATGGTCGCTCGCGCTGAGCCCGTCCATGGGCGTCGGCAGCGCGCTGGCGTTCGGCGCCTACGGCGCGATCCGCTACCGCGATGCCCGCGTCATCCTGCGCTACCGGCGCAACATCCGCCGCCTGCCGCGCTACGTGATGACCAGCAAGGACGTGCCGGTCAGCCAGCAGCGGCTGTTCGTGGGGCGCGGTTTCCTGTGGGAGCAGAAGCACACCCATAGGCTGATGCAGACGTACCGGCCGGAGTTCCGCCGCTACGTCGAGCCGACGCCGGCCTACCGGCTGGCTCGACGGCTGGAAGAACGATTGGAGTTCGCGCCGTTCCCGCTGTCTGGGCTGTCCGCGCTTACCGGCTGGGACGTGCCTTTCAACCCGGTGCAGCCGCTTCCGCCCGTGGGCGGCTTGCCCCGTCTGCACGGCATCGAGCCCGACGAGGTGGACGTCAGCTTGCCGCTCGGCGAGCGCGTCGGTCACTCGCTGGTGCTGGGCACCACGCGCGTCGGCAAGACCCGGCTGGCCGAACTGTTCGTGACCCAGGACATCCGGCGCGTGAACGCCGCGGGCGAGCACGAGGTGGTGATCGTCATTGACCCCAAGGGCGATGCCGATCTCCTGAAGAGGATGTACGTCGAGGCCAAGCGCGCGGGCCGCGAAGGCGAGTTCTACGTCTTTCATTTGGGCTGGCCGGACATTTCCGCGCGCTACAACGCCGTGGGGCGCTTCGGCCGCATCAGCGAGGTGGCCACCCGCGTCGCGGGGCAGCTTTCCGGCGAAGGCAACAGCGCGGCGTTCCGCGAGTTCGCCTGGCGCTTCGTCAACATCATCGCGCGCGCCCTGGTGGAACTGGGACAGCGACCGGACTACATGCTGATCCAGCGGCACGTCATCAACATCGACGCGCTGTTCATCGAGTACGCCCAGCATTACTTCGCCAAGACCGAGCCCAAGGCCTGGGAGGTGATCGTCCAGATCGAGGCCAAGCTCAACGAGAAGAACATTCCGCGCAACATGATCGGGCGCGAGAAGCGCGTGGTGGCGCTGGAGCAGTACCTCTCGCAGGCACGCAACTATGACCCGGTGCTGGATGGTCTGCGCTCTGCTGTCCGATACGACAAGACCTATTTCGACAAGATCGTCGCCAGCCTCTTGCCGCTGCTGGAGAAGCTCACCAGCGGCAAGATCGCGCAGCTCCTGGCCCCGAACTACTCCGACCTGGCCGACCCGCGCCCGATCTTCGATTGGATGCAGATCATCCGTAAGAGGGCCATCGTCTATGTGGGCCTGGATGCACTCTCCGACGCCGAGGTCGCCGCAGCGGTCGGCAACTCGATGTTCAGCGATCTCGTGTCGGTCGCCGGGCATATCTACAAGCACGGGATCGACGACGGCCTGCCGGGCGCATCGGCCGGTGCGCGCGTGCCCATCAATGTCCACGCCGACGAATTCAACGAGTTGATGGGCGACGAGTTCATTCCATTGATCAACAAGGGGGGTGGCGCAGGCCTCCAGGTCACCGCGTACACGCAGACCCTCTCGGACATCGAGGCCCGCATCGGCAACCGCGCCAAGGCCGGTCAGGTGATCGGCAACTTCAACAACCTGTTCATGCTGCGTGTGCGCGAAACCGCGACCGCTGAACTGCTGACTCGGCAACTGCCGAAGGTCGAGGTCTATACCACCACCATCGTCAGCGGCGCGACCGACAGCTCCGACATTCGCGGGGCGACGGATTTCACGTCGAACACCCAGGACCGCATCAGCATGTCCAGCGTGCCGATGATCGAGCCGTCGCACGTCGTCGGCCTGCCCAAGGGCCAGTGCTTCGCGCTGCTGCAGGGCGGCCAGCTTTGGAAAGTGCGCATGCCGCTGCCGGCCCCGGACCCGGACGAGGTGATGCCGGCAGACTTGCAGCAACTGGCCGGGTACATGCGCCAGAGCTACAGCGAAGCGACGCAGTGGTGGGAGTTCACCAGCGCCCCGGCATTGCAGGACGCAGCCTTGCCTGATGATCTGCTGGATGACGCCGCGCTAGCCGAACCGGCCGCCTTTGGCGCAGGCGATACGGATAGCGACGAGGCAGCGCCATGAGCGACGCGGCCAGCACCACCCAGCGAGAGCAGAACCGCCGTCGGGGTTTGATTATCGGCACGATAACGCTGCCATTTCGGCTGCTCGGGGTGCTGATCGGCTCGCTGCTGTTCTCGATCGTGATGGAGTGCGTCGGCATGCACCTGTTCTGGAAGGATCAGGGCTGGCGCCATTCCCAGCAGATGTTGCAGTACGAGCTGGGGCATCTGTCCAGCCACTTCACGCGCAGCGTCGTCGTACAGGAGCCGGGCCGCACGGCGCACGAACTGGTGGATACCGGCTACGAATGGGTTTTCGTGCGCTCGGGGCTGCTGGAGCGTATGAGCCAGACTGCCGAGCGTGCGCGCACGCCCAGCCAGGGGCAGACGCTCAATTTCCGCTACTACATCAGTCAGGTCTATGTCTGGGCCGAGAACTACCTGATTGCCGCGGCCTTCACCACCCTCACGTTCCTGGTGCGCCTGCTGGTTCTGGTGCTCACGCTGCCGCTGATCTTCACCGCGGCGTTCGTCGGCCTGATCGACGGTCTTGTGCGGCGGGACGTGCGCCGGTTCGGCGCGGGCCGGGAATCCGGCTTCATCTACCACCGCGCGAAGGCGAGCCTGATGCCGCTGGCCGTGCTGCCGTGGATCACGTACCTGGCCTTGCCGATCTCGGTGCATCCACTGCTGATCCTGCTGCCCAGCGCCGCCTTGCTGGGACTGGCCGTGAGCCTGACTGCGGGTAGCTTCAAGAAGTACTTATAACCACACACAGCACCGAATATCGACGTTCGGTGCATATTTAGAACCGAAAGAGATCAAGAGCTCTCCGTCCGGAGCAGCCACTCAATCTGTCGCCGTGCTGTGGAGATGATCTGTCCAAAGATTCGCTCCTCAACATCCGGCTCACGATTTCCAGTAGGAAAGTCGGCAGACCTGCCTCCACCGACCAACAAAACCTGAACAGCAGAGCCAACGTACTTTGTCAGTTCATGCCTATAGCCGATTGCCTGTACGTAATCACCGTGATTCAGCGCGTGGCTTGGCCGTTTGAATTCGATCAATAAGTACTTGCCGCTCAGATTCTCGTTGAGAAGCAGGTCAGGACGTTTGTCGGCCTTGTCTCCCGTATAGACCTTCCCAAGAACATCTTCCACTTGTCGCCGCAATGTGCTGTTTGAGCTGAACAGGGAATACTCCGGACCAAACACCCACAAGTTACGTTCCAGGGCTTTGTGCAAGACGGCCTCGGTAGTTGTTGCGTCACGAACAAGCAGTTCCAGTTGATCAAGAAAAACTTGGCGCGCTGCGGCTTGCTGAACCAGGAATGCCATCTCTGCCAAGCCAAACTCATCCAGCCGCTCGGCCACCACTGCAACGTCGCTCGAAGTTGCTTCCGCAATGTGCTCAAGAAGAATACGGTAATCGGATCGTTCCATTGCCTCCAGCAACACATTCACCACCGGCTCGACCTTGCTCTCCGGTTCGCCGTAATACTTGTCGAGGATTTTCTTGATCGCCCGATCTGCAAAAACCCTTTTGTGTTCCGGCAGCGCTGAGAGTCGAGTAAGGATCGCTTTTTGCAGTCGAGCCTGTGCAAGCTGGATCTCTTGCCGGTACTGCTGCTCATACGCCTCCCGGAGAATGGGCTGGACGTATGCCTCAACCTCCTTCAAAAGTTCACTATTCTCAACGGCAGCATCCCAACCAGCAGTGATGTGATCGCGCAGTCCGTCCGCCTCGACTTCGCCGTAGAGCTTGCGAAGTAACTTGCGCGGGAAGTCATCCCGTTGATCCAAGCCAAAGAATCCTGGCCGCCCCACGGCCTTGCCATCCACGCGCAAGGTAATGCCAGGCTGACGCAATCCTGACTTGCCATCGCTGATAGAGAACCGCAGTTTCACCTTGCCCACATTTGGCAAGGACTGATCCTGCTCTGCATAACGCCCTGATACGTCGTCAACATCCAGACGCTTGTCGTCAACCGTGATCGCGAAGTCATCCTGCCGACCGTAATCCTGTAACAGGATCTGGCGTAGGCGGTTGGCATCCGGGTAAGCCAAACCCTGGTGCAAGTCGTTGAGCGTAATGGTTGTCCCGTGGAGTTCGGGCGCGCACGGTTCGCTGTGCAAGCTGATATCCAACTGCTCGATATCTTCAACGCGCGCAAGGTCATCCAAGCGCAGCGAAATCCGGCACAGGCGGCCGCGCGCACGCGTTTCGAGCATCATGGTGGCCGCCGCCATGAGGCCAGAAAACTTGCCGATGCCTTTTCTGCCCTTGACCGGGCGGCTCTTCCCGGCGGTACGTTCTCCGCGCCGTGAGCGGCGATCGGATGCAATGGCCAAATAATGCCGCCGCAGCTCCTCTTCGGTCATACCGCTTCCATCGTCCTCAATGACGATGGAGCCACCGCTCAGTGGCTTCGGGAGAGTGACAGATACGTGCTCGGCGTCGGCATCCCACGCGTTATCGACGAGCTCCTTCAACGCCCGCTCTGATGACGGGTATTCCTGACTCAGCAATGTGGCGAGTCGGGAATCAACCTGAAAACGCAGCTGGGCACGGCTCATATCAACGCTCCTTCAAATCAGTCCTTCACTTCGAACCGCAGGAAATCGGCCAGCCGCTTCGACTCTGCGATTTCATCGTGTGGCACCAGGATGTATTTCCACGGCTTGCCACCGACGTTTCTGGCGTGATCTGAAGCGTATTTGCACCAGCGCAATGCCGCCGCAGCCTTGGCGACGACTTCATCCGATTTCAGATCGTCGCGCTTCTTGGTCTCGGCCAGCAGGATGAACGCATCCATTTCCACCACGAAATCCGGCACGTACTCCGGCTGCTCGGTGCCGAGCTTGTAGTAGATCTGGAACTGTCCCTTCGCGGGCTTGAACCACTTGTTCGCGTCGCGTTCGAGGATGACGGCGAAGCGGCGCTCGGTGTCCGAGTCGAACTTTTGCAATGGGTAAAGGCACTTGGTGAACCCGCCGAACAGCATCTGCTTGATGCGGCCCACGTCCTCCACCGTTTCGCGGAAATGGCGCGGGGCTTGTCCCGCCGTAGCGGTGTAGTTGCAGGCTTTCAGTTCCGTGAAGCCGCGACTGACCTGCACCTCGAACTCGGTCGCTTCCTCGAAGAAGTGCGCCATCATCTGCGAGTGGATTTCCTTTGCGATGGTCTTGCGCTGCCCATTCAGCACGTTGACCGCCTCGGATTCCGAGAGGTAGCTCTGCAGGTGCCGCACCATCTGGCCCGCCAGGTCATAGAGCAGGTCGGCGTGGGTGAAGTAGTCGATGTCGTCGAAGTCCACCAGCGCGTGGACGATGTAGTCCTCCGGGCGCTGTTCTTTCAGGCCGATTTCCGCCGCCAGCGCAAATTGTTCGTTGGTGCGCAGCATCTGGCCGACGATCTCGCGCTCGCCCGGTTGCAGGCGAAGCTGGCTCACGTCCAGCAAGAACGGGCGAAAGCCGGTCGTGACCTCACCCTTGGGTACAACGGCAATGCGCGGGATGTCGATAGTCTGTTGCACCACGATCTCGGTGGTCTTGGCTACCACTTTGGTCAGATCAATCACCGGTGCCGCATCGTCCGCGCCTGCCAGCAGGTTGCCCTGCATCGGCTTCAGGCGTTCTGCCACCTCCGCTTGAATGACCTTCTGCACCTCGGGCGTGAGCAGTGCGCCACTGGTCGGCACTAGATCACGCTGCGTCTCCAGCTTGCCGATGACTTCGATCACCACGCGCGCCGCTTGCTTCTCGGCCTCGGTGGTGAACACCGGCGTCGGCGCGGGTTTTGCCTCGCCACCATCCGAGTCAGAGTAGGCAGCCGCCGAGGCTGGATCAACTGCGGGCGCGGCATCCGCCAGTCCAAGCCGCGCTGCAGCACCGGAGCCGACCTGCACGCTTACCTTCTTGTCGTCGGCACTGGGCACGTCGAGGATGATCTGCTTCAGGCGAATCGGCGAATCGCCACGGTTGGCCTCGTCGATGATCTCCTGAAACTTGTCGTGGGCAACGATGTTCAGGCGATCCACCGCCGCCACGCCGGTGCGCTTGCCATAAGGCAGGCGCAGGCCGCGCCCGATGCTCTGCTCGATCAGCGTGCGCGCGTTGGCGGCGCGCAGCGGCACGATGGTGTAGAGGTTGGTCACGTCCCAGCCCTCCTTGAGCATGTTGACGTGAATCACGATCTCGGTCGGCTCGTCCACACTCTCCACAGCCAGCAGGCGCGAAATCATCTCTTCCTCTTCCGCGCCGGTGCGGCTGGAATCGACCTGGATCACCTTGCCCGCGTAACGCCCTTCGTAGAAGGCTTCCGATTCCAGAAGTGCCAAAAGACTCGCAGCGTGCGTGGTGTCGCGTGCGATGACGAGCATGAAGGGCTTCACCGGCTTGACACCGTTCTCGCGGGCATAAGTGAGCAGCTCGACCTTCGTGGTTTCGTGCAAGCGCACGCCGTCTTCCAGCTTGGTCTTCTCCACTTCTTCCGGCGTGTGGTCGCTGGCCTTGAAGTTGCGTTGGGTGACAACCGCAGGCTCCTTGACGAAACCATCCTCCATCGCCCGCGCCAGCGGGTAGTCCATCACCACGTTCTTGAACGGCACCGGCCCCTTGCTGCTTTCGACGAACGGCGTCGCCGTTACTTCCAGGCCGAACAGCGGCTTCAGCTCGTTGATGGCACGCACGCCCGCGCTGGCGCGGTAGCGGTGCGATTCGTCCATCAACAGCACCAGATCGGGCAGGTTCGCCAAGTGGTTGAAGTAGCTGTCGCCCAGCACTTCCTTCATCCGCTTGATGCGCGGCTCCTTGCCGCCGCGCACTTCGGAGTTGATCTTGGAGATGTTGAAGATGTTGACGCGCACGTCGTGGGCGAAACCCTGCGGTTGGTCGTCCACCGCTGCGCCAGTCTGGTCGTAGTTGTCACCGGTGATGATCAGCGGTGGCTGCTGCGCAAACTCGGCAATGCCCTTGAACACGTACTTCGGCGTGTTGCGTGTGAAGTCCGTGATCAGCTTGTTGTAGATGGTCAGGTTGGGCGCGAGCACGAAGAAGTTGTTGATGCCATGCGCCAGATGCAAATAGGCGATGAACGCGCCCATCAACCGCGTCTTGCCGACGCCCGTGGCCAGCGCGAAGCACAGCGAGGGAAACTCGCGCTCAAAGTCCTCCAGCGTGGGGAACTCGGCCTTCAGCGTGGAAAGAACGGCGGCGATATCCCGCTCATGGCCCAAGAGGTCAGGCGAGGTTTCGAGCGCGCGAACCAAGCGTTTGAGAGATTCCTCCTGCGGCGGGCGCAGCGACAGACGACCGGTGACGGCGTGCAGGACACGGCTGTTCATTACTCGTTCTCCCCAAACAGACCGCCCTGATTCAAATGCGCAGCGGGCACTTTCCTGCTCTTGGTTTTCTTGTTCGCTCCGGCGGCTGCCGAGGCATCAACGGGATCGGGCTTGGCCATCGGCAGGTTCGCCACGTTGAGGCTGTAGTCGTCGTGGCCCCATTCGCAGCGGGCCAGCACCATCTTCGGAATCTTCTTCAAGGTCAGGTTCGGCCAGCGTTCTGCCGCCTTCGCCGCTGTCACGCCTCGGAAGGCAGAGCAGCAGACCAGCAGGCTCCGGTCGGAACCCACTTCGTCGGAGAGTGCCTGCAACTGGTCGGCAGACAAGTTCTGCGTGGTAACGTAGATGAAGTCGCGCTCGCTGGAGTGGCCGTGCTGCCACCACTGCACCTCGGAGGGTGCGTAGGTAAAACCTTCCACTTTCGCCAGCGCTTCGGCTAGTTGCGCGGCGTTGTATTCAGGATTGATGACCGGGTTGCCCCAGCGGTCGTTGACGATCAGGCTGGGCGCGAGGCTGTAGTAGCGGAAGCCGCCTCCGCCTTGCCAGTTCACGCTTTCCGTGACGCCGCCTTTGTCTTCACCGGCGATGACTTTCTGCAGGCGCGGAATGATGTGCGTGTGACAGTGCTCTCCCAGTTCCACCATGATCCAGCGAAGGCCCATCTTGTGCGCGACCGCGCCAGTGGTTCCAGAGCCAGCAAAGGAATCGAGGACAAGATCCCCGGGGTTAGTAGACATATCAAAAATGCGCTTCAGCATGTCTTCTGGCTTTGGAGTATCAAAAACATCTTCTCCAAACAATGTCTTTTGATGCGCCTTGGTTTGCCGTGTTGTGTCGAGGTCATTCCATATCGTTGGATAAGGCCGCGATGGACTATCCGGTGCAAACTCTCGGGTATACGGAATCCAGCCGGTTTCGCGCTTTTTCCAAATCAACTCGTTTTTTTCAATCAAATCCTCAACAGAGGTTTTCCCCATTGCCCATCGTGCCTCCCTGCCATCATCGTGAATCGGCAGTACTTCCGTTCCGTCAGGAGCGGTTAATGGAAAGAACATCGACGGACGGTCAGAGCGAAGGCTATTCTTGCCGTTCTTTTTCAAGAGACGGTCGCGATACGGTCTGTCAGATTCGGCATCTGGCTTACGGTACGCCGCCAATATCGAATCATCGTATTTCTGTCTGAATGGGCGAGATCCAGGAGTTTTCGTAAAACACAACAAATACTCGTGATCTGGCGTGATTGGTACTTTGTTATCGTTCGGGCTATCTACCTTTTTCCAGATAAACGTCGTGACGAAACAAGCTCGTCCAAACACCTCATCGCACAGCACCTTCAGGTATTGCGCTTCGTTGTCGTCAATAGTGATCCACAGCGAACCATCATCTGCTAGCAATCGCCGAATGATCTCCAGCCGGTCGCGCATCAGCCCCAGCCAAATGGAGTGTTCTAATCCATCGTCGTACTGCTTGAACGCGCTGCCTGTGTTGTAAGGCGGGTCAATGAACACGCACTTCACCTTCCCCGAGAAATCTTGCTCGAGAGCCTTCAGCGCCAGCAGGTTATCTCCGAAGATCAGCCTGTTATCGAAGATATCGTTCTCTGTAACGCGATGCTGGGCGTGGTACGACTTGTCCGGGTCTTCGAGCAGAATGCGCGGCTCCAGCTTGGGGCGCTTTTCCTTGCCGATCCATGTCAGTTCTAGTTTTTGCTTGCTCATGGCATCGCTCTCATAGTTGGGGGGCCTTGCCCGACAAGTAGTCGAGCAGGCGCTTGCGCGGATAGGCATCCGCCGCAGTATCGATATTGCGCAGAGTGGGTAGCGTTGGATCGGCGGTCAGCGCGAAATGCGTTTCCATCAGGTCGGCCATGAACGAGGCGACGCTGCCCTGATTGCGGAAGTAGGCCAGTGGCCCCTCGCCGAGCAGGCGTTGCCGCCCGAGGTCGAAGGTCTGCTGCCGCAACTCGTCGAGCGGCTGGCTGATCAAGCCGGGAATTGCTGCGGCGTCCATGACCGTCGCCGCGCCGATGCGTTGGCGCAGGCGCTTCATCATCACAGCCGTGATGACATGAGTGGCGTGACGGTAGATCAGCTTTTCTTGGCTGCGCGCCGCCGCCTTCTGCTCGTAGTCGACCACCAGCGTGCGGATGGCCCGGTGGCACAGCACGGCGTTGAGCAGGGCCACGCCGGTCAGGGTGGCCGGGAACAGCGCCTGGTATTCGGCGGATTCCGGATTGGCCAGCCGCGCCGGTTCGCTTTTGAGCCAGACCGCGTAGCGCGGATCGTCCTGGCGCGAGGCGAGCGCGCGCAGCGCCTCGTCGAGCGAAATAGCCTGGAGGCCGGTGGCCGAGGCTTCCGGACGGTAGTGGTAGGCGAAGCCGAGATGCGCGATTTCTTGCCGCAACCGCTCCTGGTTTTCGTCCAGCGAAGCGAAGTTCGCTGTCTGCACTGGGTTCTGGTGGTTGCGCGCCTTGGTGACGCGCTTACCGAACGGGCCGTCCGCCGGGGCCTTGATCAAGGTGAGCATCACCTTGGCATCGTCGATGTTGCTGCCTGGATGCTGGGCCACGAACTCGGCGGCGGACGCGACCGTCTGCGCGCCGTTGATGATCGACAGGCCACGAACCTTGAACTTCCGGAACCCACTGCTGGGGTTCTTTCCCTTCAACTCAATCTCGTCGCAGACCGCCGTCACGCCGTTGTTGAGGTAGAAGAAGCTGCCGGGATCGTCGCGCAGGGTCGTCTTGATGGCCTTGTTGACGTCGGATCGGCTGCTGCCGAGGAAGTAGCGGATGTTGCGCTCGTACAGCGCCTTGCCCTTGTCCTTGTGCAGCGCGACCAGGTCGGTCAAACGGGCGATGCCGTAGTACGTCGTGCGCGGGTTCTCGACCTTCGCGTGCTTCTGCAAGGCGATGTCGGTATGAACCGGCGGATAGGCTTGCTCCGCCAGCAGGTCGCGGGTGATGTCGACTGCCGCGTAGTAGTCCACCTGCTTGTCGAGCCGCTCTTCGTCGAGATCATCGTCGTCCAGCAGCACTTGCAGCGCATCGATGGCCGACTGCGACACACCGTCCCCAGTGTAGGGCACGACCAGTTTGATGCGACTGCACGCATCGAGCGCGCCTTCGATCTCGGCCTTGCGGTTGTGGACGTTCCCATTGAACCCGGTGAAATCCTGCTTCAGCAGCAGCCGGATGCCGGTGCAGAACGATTGTGCTTCATCCTGCTTGAACTGCTCGGATTCCTTCAGCTTGGTTTGCAGGAGGTAGAGCGTTTCCGTGGGGGCGTGGTAGTGGATCGCATCCAGCCCCTTGTCGTTGAAATCGTCCACCACGGAAGCGGCGGCGTCCTTTGGCGTGATGTTGAGCAGCTTGTTCAGGGCGAAGGCGCTGAAGGCACGCGAGAGCTGCTTGGCAGCCTGATCCTCCGGCTTCGCCGCACCCAGGAGGGGCGGAAGGAACGGCACGAAGCGCTCCGCCAGAATCTTCTTCAGGACGGTCATGTGCTGTGGTTCAAGGGCCGCCATGTCAGTGGTACTTCCCGTAGCGGTTCTCGAATGCGGGTTTCGTCCCCTCCAAGATGGTCACGACAGCTTCGTTCAGCCCCGTGTTCTCGATGGCTCCCGATTCGTAGCGGATAGTGGAGTCCGATGCGCGGTCGAATCTTGCGTGGATGATTTGTTCGGCGTCGCACACAACCGCCAAATTGGGGTTGTGCGTGACCATGATGATCTGCCGCTGCTTTTTGGCTTCGGAGAGAACGGGAACGAGCAGACGGAACACCGTCTCGTTGTCAAGATTCTCTTCCGGCTGATCAAGAATGATGGGGGTTTTTCCCTTGTCCACCAGCAAGTAGAAGATCAGCAAGAGCGCGCCACGTTGACCAGGGGACAGTTGCTCGATCTGCGTGTCCTGGAAGAGGAGCGAGTAGCGAGGCTCAAGGAAGTTCAAGCCAAAGATGAGGTCATAGACGGCCGCGGCCGGCTGCCCCTTCTTCAGCAAACTGAATATCCCGGCATCCGAGCCGGAGGCCTTCGCCGCTGCCAAAACCTTCTCCTGCAAGGAGGCAATGAAGGCTAGCGCCCCATCCTTGCTGTTCAGGTCATGGCCATCGAACAATCTTCTGATGGTCGCCGGTGCTTCGTCCTGCCCGCGAAAGTCACCTGCGGTCTGCTTGATCAGAGCAAACAACTGGTCGGCGATGGCGTCGGCGGATGCCGCCAGCGTTGCCTGGAACTGCAGCCTGTAGTCCTCGCGTATCAGGACATTTTTCTGAATCAGGTCTTGCACCGGCTTGAACAGTTCCGCACGTGCACGCCGCTGTGCATCGAGGGTATCGAAGATTTCCCCGGACAACTGCAAACGCCTCGCTTCCAAAACCTTGAGCTGCTGCGGAAGCTCCTCGATCTGCTCGATTCTGGTTTCCAAGCCGACCTTGGTCTCAGGGTCGGTGATTGAGCCGATGAGTTCGTCGCGCTTCGTGTTCCATTCCGCAAGCTGGCGCTGGTAGGCCTCATATTGCTGTTGCGGCGCGTTCAACTTTGCGGTGAAACCTTGCTGGGTTGCAGTGGCGGAATTGAGGACTTCCGCCAGTTTTTCAGCCTCGATCTTTATCTCGCCTTGCTTCGTCGCCAACTCGGTCGATTTTTCTTCCAGAACGGCGGTCTTGATGTCGATGGCGGCAAGATCGGACCAAGCGAAGCCAAGAAGATTGAGATCGTCGGAGACGGTTTTTTCGGCTTGATCGAAAGCACGTTGCAGCAATCTCAACTGCTCACGAATATTTCCTATGGCCTTTTGACGTTTGGCCAGTTCAGTGGTCTCGCCAGCGATCTCTTGGCTGCGCTTTCTGGCAGCGTCCACCTGTTGACTTGCTGCCGCCAAGCCTTCAGCCGCTTGTTTCTGCTCGGGGCTCATAGCTTCGGTCGGCACCGCAACCTCCGCAGGCTTCAGCTTGTCGTGTTCCTCGATCTGCTTGCTCTTCAGCAGGAGCAGATCAGTGAGTTTTTTCAGTTCAATGGGTTGAAGCTGCTCCTCGATGCGAACGATGGTTGCGTTGGTCGATGTCAGTTCCTTGCGGTATTCACCCAATCGGTTCCTGAGCGATTGCTCCTGCTGCTCGGTCAACTGATCGAAGTCGAGTGCGCCAAGCCTCATTTCTTCGCTCGCATGGGAGAAGATCACTGACCTCAGCTCTTTCTCAAATGCGTTCGACTTACCCGATACGTGCTCATTGCAAAGCTCTTCGAAATAGCCCTGCGGGATGTAGCGAACAAGCTCGGCCTTCTCCTCTGAAGGTGACTCATTCAACGGCCTGGACTCGGTGCTTTCGTCTCGCCAGGTTAGCGTTCCGGTGAAGTGGCGAGCGGGCTCGCCGGTCTTGCCCCAAAAGCGATCCCTCTTCAAGAAGCTGAAGTGCTTGGACTGCTTGGAGTTGCCGAGCGTCGCGATGACATCCGCCAATGCACTCTTGCCACTTCCCTTGTTCCCAATAACGGCGACAAGATCGGGGTTCAGCAGGATGTCACAGCCATGCAGCCACCGCCCAACGCCAGCCTTGTCCCCTGTTTTGGTGATCTCGATCGACTCGATGTAGAAGGTCTTGTTGGACTCGACTTCTTGAACCTTGGGCGGCTTGTCACCAATGAAGGAGCGTTTCGCTGGCTCAAGAATGGCTTGCTTGAGGCCGTGGAACGTCGGGTCGGCTTTGATCCACGTCCTTTTCCCGGAGGGGAAGTCGCCATAGCCCCGCTTGTTGTTGTCGCCAGGTGTTCCAACGAAGCAGTGGGCGTCGCTTCCTGAGACTGCCAAGCGCGGAATATTATTCAGACCTGCTTGAAAATTCTTGAACCACTTGGCGTTGCCGGCTGTCTGCTCGCCAACAAATGCGCCACGCAGGTCGGTGTCTCGTGTCTCGAAGATCGGAGAAGTTTGAAAGAGGTTCATGGCATAGGCGTAGTGCTCTTGCCACCCAACCTCGGCCAGTCCGTCATTCGTATCAAACGGCATAAGGCCAATCGCGTGCTCGTTCGGGACCTTCCGAATCGCTTCCCTGTATGAGTCAGCGTTGATCTCCGCAATCACCGCCCCAGCAAGCAGAGCCTTCTCGTCGGAAGCATCTACATCGGCCTTTTTGAAGCCGTGATGCTTCAACTTGTCCTCGCCGACCTTCCTGGCAAGCTCTCTCAACGCAGGCTCGGAAAGTGGCCTGTCCACTAACTCAATGCGCAAGGCAGATATGAAATCCCTGAGCACCTGTTCATCGACCTCGTTCGAGAACAGTACGTGTGCATTCAGTCGCCCCTTCATTGGCGCGGCAAGCCGAAGTTCGATCCCTGGAAGGACGGTTTTTTTCAGGACGGGGGCGTCCTCGTCCTTGAGGCGCTTTCGTAGTGCAAGCCAGCCGTCAAAGGTCCAGTAATCCATGATCGCGAACACAGCCGGTTCTGCCTTGTTCATGGCTTCGATCATTTCATCGACCAGCTTCTTGCTCTTTGCAGAAGAGAGATCGACATCGAACCTATCTCCCGACCAATGAAACGATGCTGGTGTATGGACATGCAGATCCCACTGCCGCCAAATTGCACCCCGAGAAATATCTCTTTTTGTAATCATGTCAGCCCCCACTCGATAGTGAACAGCGTGCGCTCTTCCACCCGTTGATGGAGCTGCACCTCCAACTGACTGATCAAGTCGTTGCGCTGCGCTTCGACCTCATCCTGCCGATTGAACAGTTCCCGCCGCAGCTTGCTGCGCTTGCCTTCCAGTTCGCGCTGCTTCTTCTGCCATGACAGTTTTTCTTCCAGCGTGGGCGAGGTGGCTGCCGTGCGGCGAACTTCCTTGATCTCGCGGTCGATCTCCTTGATTTCTTGCTCAAGGCCGAGTTTCAGGTCATCGGCCCAGGCGTCCAACTTCTGCACTTCCTGCTCGAAGTAGCCAAGGTTGCGTTGGTTGATGTCGCGCAGCAGCTCCGTCTTGCGGGTTGCCACGTTGGCTACCAGCGTGGCGTCGCCTGCGTTATTGAACAGGCTCGCTGCCTGCGTGGTCGCGGGCAGGCGCAGCAGCTTCTCCGGGTCTTCTTCGTCCAGCGACACGCCGTCAGTAGTGGTGGCTGCAACCAAGAGATGCTGCTCCTGATTGCCCAGGGCTTCGACGACAAGCAGCTTGAGCGTGAGCCAACCAGCCTTGCCGCGATACGGCTCCAGGGTGCTGACCTTGCTGCCATAGCCTTCATAATCGAACACCAGCTTGGCCCCATCGAGCGTGCGGGTCTTGGCCTGCTGCGCGATCCACAGCGCCAGCGGATGATTGATGCGGTACAGGTGCGCGTCACCGGAGCGGCGTGGCAGTTCGTAGCGCCCCAGTTCGATGCCTTCAATGCTGCTGCCTTCGATGCCATCCGGCGCGCGCCACAGGTGAAAGCCGTCGTCATCGAAGCTGGCGCAATCGCCCAACTCTGCCCGACTCAAGTCCATCAGCATCCGCTCGAAGCGGCTGCGGGCGCTGCGGCTGTCCTCGGCGCGGACGCGGAGTTTGTCCTGCACTTCCTCATCGAAGTTCTCCAGCAAAATCTGTCGGGTCTTGACCATCGCTTCGCTGATCTCGCCGGAGAGGTCGAGTTGGAGCTGTTCGAAGCTGGCCTTGATTTCGCTCGGGTTGCGGCAGTTCTGATAGATGTCAGCGATGCGGCGTTCAAAGTCCACGCCGGAGCCAATCGTGCCCAGCACTTCATCGCTGGCCCCGAACACGCCGTCGAACAGTTGGAATTTCTGCTCCAGCAGTTCGTACACGCGGGCGTCGGCCTCGTTGCTACGATCCACGAAGTTGACCACTACCACGTCGTGCTTCTGCCCATAGCGGTGGCAGCGCCCAATGCGCTGCTCAATGCGCTGCGGGTTCCACGGCAGGTCGTAGTTGATGACCAGTGAGCAGAACTGCAGGTTGATGCCTTCCGCGCCCGCTTCGGTGGCAATCATCACCGTGCCGCGTTCCTTGAAGTGCTCGACCAGTGCGGCGCGCGTGTCGGCGGTCTTGGAGCCGGTGATGTGGTCAGTGCCTTCGTGGCGTTTGAGCCAGTCCTTGTAGATGGCCTGCGCGCGGGCGTCGCTGTTGGTGCCGTTGAAGAGGACGATGCCGTCGCCGTAGGACGTGTCCGCCAGCAGGCTCAGTAGGTAATCCTGCGTGCGCCTGGATTCGGTGAAGATGATGGCCTTCTTGGCCGCGCCCAGCCGATTCAGTTCGGCGAATGCTTTGTCCAAGGCCGTGAGTAGCGCCTTGCCTTTGGCGTTGTCGCGGATACTGGTGGCCAGCGTTTTGAAGTGGCGCAGCTCGTCGATCTCGTTGGAGATGGCGGTGCGCTCCTCTTGGCTAGGCCCGGCCGCATCCGCTGCCGGGTCGTCCTCGCCGTCGGCGAAATCCTCTGCGCCGCTTTCGTCAGCAACCTCATCGAGCGACTCGTAGTCCTCGTCCAGCTCGTCCGTCAGATCGACCACCGGCGATGCATCGAGCACGCCTTGCAGGCGCTTGGCCATCGTTTCCAGCGCGCCCGCAATGGCGTGCGTGCTGGACGCGAGCAGCTTCCACAAGACGAGGGAGATCAGTTGCCGCTGGCTTTGCGGCAGCGCTTGCAGGTTGGGGCGGCGCAGGTAGTCGGCGACGAGGCGGGACAGTTCCTGCTCCTCGTTTGACGGGGTGAATTCCTGCACGATGGCCTTGCGCGCCGTGTAGGAGACGTAAGGCTGCACCTGCTTGCGCAGGGTGCGTTTGCAGACGGTGGCCAGCCGTTCGCGCAATGCTCCGAAGGCTTGATCGCGCCCGCTGGAGGTGAATTGCGCGCGGAAGCTGTCAAGGTCGCCGAATACACGATCATCGATAATGCTGACGAGACCATAGAGTTCCACCAGCGAGTTCTGCAAGGGTGTGGCCGTGAGCAGCACCTTGGAATGGACGTGCGCCATTGCGTCCTTGAGCGTCTTGGCGATGACGTTGCTGGTCTTGTAGACGTTGCGCAGGCGATGGGCCTCGTCCAAGACGACCAAGTCCCACTCGATTTCCTTGATATCTTTGGCCTTGGCCTTGGCGAACTGATAGGAGCAGATGATCGGGCCGGATTCCGACAGAAAGGGGGCCTGCTGCCCCTGTTTGCGGGCCGCGTTGTAACTCTTGGCTTCGAGGATTAGCCCCTGCAGACTGAACTTGTCCTGCAGTTCCTGATGCCACTGCTTGCGCAGGTTGGCCGGGACGATGATGAGCACCTTGCGCCGTCTCTCCGCCCAGCGCTGTGAAATCACCAAGCCTGCCTCGATGGTTTTGCCAAGACCCACTTCGTCGGCCAGTATGACGCCACGCGAAAGCGGGTTGCGGCAGGCAAAAAGGGCGGCGTCAACCTGATGCGGGTTGAGATCGACCTGCGAATCGACCAGTGTCGAGGCCAGCGATTCAACGGTGTCGCCCGCCGCGCGACGGGTGAGCAGCCACGCGACGTACTGGCTTTGATACGGCGTCAAAGGTTGCTGCGTCGTCAACGGTGATTCTCCCCTTGTCCTGTCCCGGACTTGATGTGGTGGCAAGTGTGGCAAAAACTCACTCAAGCCCCCGGCTTCTGCTTGTTGGTGCTTTCGGCAATCCAGCGCTCAAGATCAGAACGACAGAAGCGCCAGGTTCCCCCCAGCTTGAACGCGGGAATCTCTCCCTTTTGAGCCAGGCGATAGACCGTCCTTTTTCCTGCTTTGAGGTAAACCGCCACCTCTTCAAGTGTGAGGATTTCGTTTTCGGCATCAGTCATCTGCAAACCTTCTCGGTTGGTCTTTCATAGCCTTAGTTTGCCAAGTCTGCTCAATTCTACTAACGAACACTTGTTGCAGGCCACTATTCAGTTGGCGAGTTTCGAAGCTCTCGATAACCCGGTTACCGCGCAGTTCCTATTGTTTGCAGCATGAAGTCGCCCTGATCTCCACGATCAAGCCATTGCTGATCACACAGGAATGGCGCGATGTTGGCTCCGGTCTGGCAGCGCGCCGCGCATCGCGGCGTGCCCATTTTTCTCGTGACGGCCCTGCTGCTGGGTCAGTCCCCGATGGCGTTGGCCGAGTCCCCCGCACAGCGCCAGGAGCTGGTCGCCGCGCTGCGCCAGCTCGATGCGCTGGAGCGCACCGTAGCCGACAGCGCCGCGCGTGCCCCCATCCAGCCGGGCGAGCGCTACCACTTCGATTACCCGCGGCTGCTGGCTGACCTGGCGCGCGTGCGCGCCGGCATCCAGGCCCATCTCACACCGTCGCGTGCCCAGCCGCGCGACCCCTCCGAACTGGCCGGCGACTACCGCACCGAGCGGGCCGCCTCGCCATCGCCGACGACTACGGAAGCCAAGCAATGAACGGCGCCCAGGTCTCGGCATTTCAAGCCAACAGCGGCATCGCACCTTCGGCGATGGCGACCGTCCTGGTCGGCGTCGTGTTCGCGGTCCTGCTCGTGTGGGGCGTCTGGGCCATCCGAACGGCCTACGTGGGGTGGTCCGAGAGCCGCCTCAACCAACGCCAGTTCCTCGGAGTCTGCATCCGCTTCGTCGCGATGTACCTCGTCCTGAGCTTCTTCCTCCTCTCCTGACCTGAAAGGCACGACCATGCAAAACCGCATCCTCCATTCCCGTCTTGCCCAGCGCGCCGCTGTGGCACTGGGCGCCGCCGCGCTGCCCGCGCTGTCGTTTGCGCAAGGCTTGCCGCAGTTGGAGAACCCGACCCGCGGCACCGGCAACGGCATCATGGAAACGATCAGGAACTACGGCTACGACATCATCATGCTCGTGGCGCTCCTGGTCGTGGCGTCGATGTTTATCGGCGTCTGCTACCACGCCTACGGGACCTACGCGGAAATCCACACCGGCCGCAAGACCTGGGGCCAGTTCGGCCTCACCGTCGCGATCGGTGCCGTGCTGCTCGTGATCGGCATCTGGTTGCTCACCGAAGCCACCGGCATCCTGTAAGGCGAGGCCGGTATGTCCGAGCAGCAGCACGTCCGTGCGGACGGGACGGTCACGTTCCTTCCGCACCGGCTCAACCGCCATCCCGTTGTTGTGCGCGGCCTGACCGCCGACGAGCTGTGGATCTGCTGCGGCCTGTCCGGCGCCGCCGGCCTGCTGGTCGGCGCGCCGCTGTCCTGGGCGTTCCGCACGATCGCCATCGCGCCGACGTTCGTCGTCCTGGGTGTGGCCCTGGGCGTCTTCATCGGCGGCGGCATCCTGCGCCGGCTCAAGCGCGGGCGTCCCGACACCTGGCTGTACCGGCAACTGCAATGGCGCATCGCCACGCGCCATCCGCTGATGGCGGGCTGGGTGAGCGGCCACGTGCTGATCTCGCGCTCCGGCTTCTGGACCACCCGAAGGTCTGCCTCAAGGGGGACACGATGAGCCGCTTCAAGAACGAGATCACCCACCTGCAGGCGCACATCAAGACGCTTCGCCTGGGTGCTGGCGCGCTTGTCATCGTCGCCCTAGTCATGGGCGGTGGATGGTGGAGCGCGCCGCGCGACCTGACCATCCACGTCCCGCCCGACCTGCGCTCCGGCAGTACCCGCAAGTGGTGGGAAGTGCCGCCCGAATCGGTCTATGCGTTCACGTTCTACGTGTTCCAGACCCTCAATCGCTGGCCGACGAACGGCGAAGAGGACTACCCGCGCAACCTCCATACGCTCTCGCCGTATCTCACCCCGTCCTGCCAGGCCTTCCTGCGCGCGGACTACGACTACCGCCGCAGCACGGGCGAACTGCGCCAGCGCGTGCGCGGGATTTATGAAATCCCCGGCCGCGGCTACGGCGACGACCCCACGGCGCGCGTGCGCGTGGTCTCTGACCGCGACTGGGTGGTGACGCTCGACATCACCGCCGACGAGTACTACGGCGCCGAGCAGGTCAAGCGCGCGCTCGTGCGCTACCCGGTGAAGGTCACGCGGGTGGACGTCGATCCCGCCCGCAACCCGTTCGGCCTGGCGCTGGACTGCTACGACGGTGCGCCCCAGCGCATCAGCGCCCCGGAGCCGACGCGCCCGGCGCCTGGCGGCCTGTCTCCGCAAGCGCCCCAAGGAGGAAACACCCCATGAAGCATCCTGTACTCGTGCTGCTGGGGCTGCTGGCCGCGGCCGCGGCACCCGTCTCCCATGCTGTGGAGATTCTGCGCTGGGAGCGCATGCCGCTGGCGGTGCCGCTGAAGGTCGGCCAGGAGCGCATCGTGTTCATCGACCGGAACGTCCGCGTGGGCGTGCCTGCGGGCGTGGGCGAACGCCTGCGCGTGCAGAGCGCGGGTGGCGCGGTGTACCTGCGGGCCAGCGAGCCGATCGAGCCCACACGGCTGCAATTGCAGGACGCCGACACGGGCGCGCTGATCCTGCTCGACATCGCGGCCGAGCCGCCCAAGGACGGCGAAGCCGAGCTGGAGCCGGTGCGCATCGTCGAGGGCAGCAGCACCCTGACGCGCTATGGCGATCAGGCAGGCGGTGCCGATGAGGCCCCGGCGCGCGCCCAGGGCCAGGCAGTCGCTCGGGCTGCGCGGCGCGAGACGCCGATTCCGGTCGTCCTGACGCGCTTCGCTGCGCAGAACCTCTACGCGCCCCTGCGCACCGTGGAGCCGCTGCCCGGCGTCATGCGGGTGAACCTGCGCCGCGACCTCGACCTCGGCACGCTGATCCCGACGCTGCCGGTGCGCGCGGTCGCGCTCGCGTCGTGGCGTCTGGAAGACCAGTGGGTCACCGCCGTGCGTCTGATCAACAGCAGCAGCGGCTGGGTCACGCTCGACCCGCGCGTTCTGCAAGGCGATTTCCTCACCGCCACCTTCCAGCACGAAGCGCTCGGCCCCCGCGGGACGCCCGAGGACACGACCGTCCTGTACCTGGTGACGCGCGGGCGCGGCCTGGCGCAGTCAGTGCTGCCGGCGATCCACCGCTTCGACCCGGCTGCGCACCTGCCACAGCCGGAAGCTGAAGCCGGCGACGGCAAGGAGACCCGCCATGCGCAGTAACGGCTTGCTCAAGTGGCTGATGATCCCGGTCGCCTTGCTGGTGCTGTTCGTTGCCATCCGGCTGTTCTCCGGCGGAAGCACGTCGGCACCGCCCGCCGCGGATGCCGGCTCCAAGCTCACGCCGGAGGAAATGAAGGCGTTGGGCATCGAAGGCGATACCCCCCGCGATACCGTGGCAACGCTCGTCGCCCAGGTGAAGCAGTTGCGCACCGAGCTTCAGACCGCGCTGACCGACAACAAGTCGCAGCGCGAGGAAAACCAGCGGCTGCGCCAGCGCGAGAATTCCATCGATCAGCGCATCAATTCGGCCCTCGAATCCGAGCGCTCCAACCTGCGCCGCGACCAGGAACAGGCGGCCAGTGCGCGCCAGCAGACCGAAGGGCTGCTCGCCGACCTGCAGCGGCGTCTGGACAGCATCGGTGGGCGCGGCGGCGGCCATGCCGATCTGCCCGTGGGCCTGGGGCTGCGCGATGGCGACGAGGCCGGCATGGAAGGCGGCATGCGCTGGGTCGAACCGGATGATGCGAAGAAGGCCGAGGGCCGCAACAACGGTCGTGGCGCGGGCAGCGGCATGAGCTTCCCGACGAGCTTCGGCCCGGCGCAAAGCACGCTGGAAACCACCGCGGAAACCGTGGCGAACGCCGGCGCACGTACGGCAGGCGTCAAGAGCGCCAAGCCGGTCTATACCGTGCCGACCAACTCGACACTGATGGGGTCGGTCGCGATGACGGCGCTGATCGGCCGCGTGCCGATCGACGGGACGGTGAACGATCCGTACCCCTTCAAGGTGCTGGTCGGGCCGGACAACCTCACGGCCAATGGCATCGACATTCCCGACGTGGCCGGTGCCGTGTTCAGCGGAACCGCCTCGGGCGACTGGACGCTTTCATGCGTGCGCGGTCAGGTGCGGAGCATCACCTTCGTCTTCCACGACGGCACGATCCGCACGATCCCCGAAGACCGCGAAGGCAATCAGCAGAACAACCAGCAGCGCGACGGCCTGGGCTGGATCAGCGACCCGCACGGCATCCCCTGCGTCAGCGGCGAGCGGCGCAGCAACGCCCAGCAGTACCTCGGCTCCCAGGCCCTGATCACCGCGGCCGGCGCCGGCGTGGCCTCGCTCATCGAAAGCGACAGCGGCCGCATGTCCTACGTCGGCCCGGACGGCGCCATCGGCACCGTGGGCATCAGCGGCCAGGAAGCAGTCGGCCAGATCCTCGCGGGCGGCGTGCGGGACATGTCGGCCTGGGTCAACAAGCTCTATGGCCAGGCCTTCGCCGCCGTGTATGTGCAGCCTGGCGCCAAGGTCGCCGTCCACCTCGAAAAGCCGCTCGCCATCGATCACGACCCCGAAGGCAGGCGCGTCGATCACCGTGCAGGAGAAAGCCATGCGCTCGAACTCGATTAAGGGCCTCGCGCTGGCCCTCGCCGTCGTCGTGCTCGGCGGCTGCGCCACCAGCAAGGAAGAGCTGCTGACCCATAGCGACCGCACCATGATGGACGTCTGGCAGCAGGAAACGGGTGGCGGCGGCAGTGGCACCGGCCAGGTCGCCCGCCGGCAGTTGCTCGACGCGCGCCAGAGCCTGCGCCGGCCGCTGACCGACGCCAATGTGCAGGCCGCGCCCGCCGAGCAGATGCGCTACACGCGCACGGCGCAGAGCGAGGTCTATCGCCAGTTCCAGCGCCTGCCCAATCCCGATCTCGTCATGTACGTGTACCCGCACCTGGCGGGCACGGACCCCGTGCCGGTTCCGGGCTACACGACGGTCTTCCCGCTGTACCAGCGCGTGCAGTACGCCATGCCCGGTGAACGGCTGGAGGACTATTGATGCGCTGGAAACTTCCCTGGCCGAAGCTGGCCGCATCCGGCACCGGCGACGAAGAGAAGCCGGACGGCTGGCAGCGCCACGTCGAGGCCTTGCGCCAGGCCGGCGTCCCCGAACCCGGTGCAGCGGTCCAGGGCCGCAGGCCGGCGACGGTAGCCGACGAGCAGGCGCTGTACGACGTCGCACCGTCGTTCGCGGAACTGCTGCCTTGGGTGGAGTTCCTGCCGCAGTCGAAGTCCATGCTGCTGGAGGATGGGCAGTCGGTCGCTGCCTTCTACGAGCTGGTGCCGCTGGGCACCGAGGGCCGGGAACCCGGCTGGCTCGCGCATGCCCGCGACGCCTTGGAGAACGCGCTCCAGGACTCATTCGATGAGCTGGACGAAAACCCCTGGGTGCTCCAGCTCTACGCCCAGGACGAGCCCAGCTTCGACCAGTACATGCAGACCCTGCGCGACTACGTGCAGCCGCGCGCCCGCGATACCGCGTTCACCGAGTTCTACCTGCGCTTCTTCGGCCACCACCTGCGCGCGGTCGCCAAGCCGGGCGGCCTGTTCGAGGACACGGTGGTCACGCGGCTGCGCTGGCGCGGCCAGACGCGGCGGGTGCGCATGGTGATCTATCGCCGTGCCACCGGGCAGGCAAGCCGCCGCGGCCAGACGCCCGAGCAGATGCTGAACATCGTTTGCGACCGCCTGTGCGGCGGCCTGGCGAACGCCGGCATCCAGGCACGGCGCATGGTCGCAGCCGACGTCCACGACTGGCTGCTGCGCTGGTTCAATCCGCGCCCCGCGATGCTCGGGCCGAGTGCAGAGGACCGGGAGCGCTTCTACGCGCTGGCGCGCTACCCCGACGAGGCCGAGGACGGCGAAATCGAGCTGGCGAGCGGGCGGGATTTCAGCCAACGCCTGTTCTTCGGCCAGCCGCGCTCCGACGTGGCGCACGGCACCTGGTACTTCGACGGCATGCCGCACCGGGTTCTGATCACCGACCGTTTGCGCATGCCGCCTGGCACCGGACACCTGACCGGTGAGACCCGCAAAGGCGATGCCATCAACACGCTGTTCGACCAGATGCCAGAAGACACCTTGATGTGTCTTACCATGGTCGCCACGCCGCAGGATGTGCTGGAAGCGGATCTCAACCACCTGGCGAAGAAGGCCGTGGGCGAGACGCTGGCGTCGGAACAGACGCTCAAGGACGTGCAGGAAGCTCGCTCGCTGATCGGCAGCGCGCACAAGCTCTACCGCGGGACGCTGGCGTTCTACTTGCGGGGGCGTGACGAAGCCGAGCTAGACCGGCGCGGCCTGGACCTGGCGAACGTGATGCTCAACGCCGGCTTGCAGCCGGTGCGCGAGGACGACGAGGTGGCGCCGCTCAACAGCTACCTGCGCTGGCTGCCGTGCTGCTACAACCCCGGCCAGGACCGGCGCAAGTGGTACACCCAACTGATGTTTGCCCAGCACGCGGCGAACCTGGCGCCGGTGTGGGGCCGTGCCCAGGGCACGGGGCACCCCGGCATCACGATGTTCAATCGCGGTGGCGGGCCGATCACCTTCGACCCGCTCAACCGCCTGGACCGGCAGATGAACGCCCATCTGTTCCTGTTCGGCCCTACCGGCTCGGGCAAGTCAGCGACCCTCAACAACCTCTTGAACCAGGTCACGGCCATCTACCGGCCGCGGCTGTTCATCGTGGAGGCCGGGAACTCCTTCGGCCTGTTCGCAGACTTCGCCCGGCGCCTGGGCCTGACCGTGAACCGCGTCAAGCTGGCTCCTGGCTCGGGCATCAGCCTCGCGCCATTCGCCGATGCGCGCCGGCTGATCGAAACGCCGAGCGACGTGCAGACCCTCGATGCCGATGCGCTGGACGAGGACCTGCCGCCGGATGCTTCGGCCATGGAGGCGGACGAGCAGCGCGACGTGCTCGGCGAACTGGAGATCACGGCACGGCTGATGATCACCGGAGGCGAGGACAAGGAAGAAGCCCGGATGACGCGCGCAGACCGCTCGCTGATCCGCCAGTGCATCCTCGACGCCGCCGAGCACTGCGTGGCCGAGAAGCGCACGGTGCTCACGCGCGACGTGCGCAACGCGCTGCGCGCTCGGGGCCAGGACCCGACGCTACCCGAGATGCGCCGCGTGCGGCTGATGGAGATGGCGGACGCGATGGACATGTTCTGCCAAGGCACCGACGGCGAGATGTTCGACCGCGATGGCTCTCCGTGGCCCGAGGCAGACATCACCCTGGTCGATCTGGCGACCTACGCGCGGGAGGGCTACAACGCGCAGCTCTCCATCGCATACATCAGCCTGATCAGCACGGTGAACAACATCGCCGAACGAGACCAGTACCTGGGCCGGCCTATCGTCAACGTCACAGACGAAGGACACATCATCACCAAAAATCCATTGCTTGCGCCCTACGTGGTCAAGATCACAAAAATGTGGCGCAAGCTCGGGGCCTGGTACTGGCTGGCTACACAAAATATCGACGATCTGCCGCGCGCTGCAGAGCCCATGCTCAACATGATCGAGTGGTGGATCTGTCTCAGCATGCCCCCCGATGAGGTCGAGAAGATCGCGCGGTTCCGCGAACTTTCGCCCGCGCAGAAGGCGCTGATGCTGTCGGCACGCAAAGAAGCGGGGAAATTCACCGAGGGCGTCATCCTCTCCAAGAGCATGGAAGTGCTGTTCCGCGCCGTGCCGCCGAGCCTGTACCTCGCGCTCGCGCAGACCGAACCCGAAGAGAAGGCCGAGCGATACCAGCTCATGCAGCAGTACGGCTGCACCGAACTCGAAGCCGCCTTCCGGGTCGCCGAGAGGATCGACCAAGCGCGCGGCATCGAGTCGCCGGCCTTGGAACTGTCGTAAGCCGGAGAGTGCCATGGAGCAGAAACGTCCTTCCATCCCGATGCAGGTCCAAGCGTTCCGTCGCCGCCACGTGCGGCCCCGCTGGCCTTGGGCCTTGGCCGCTGCACTGGTCGCGCTGCTGCTGATCTGGGGCGTGTCCCGGTCGCCCGACGAATCCTCGCCGCAGCCGTCCACGCCGGTCAGCACGGCCCAGGTCGCCGGGCCGCCCTGGCAGATGGGCAACGCCGAAGGCCGCTTCACGCTGACGCTTTATGCCGACCTGGAATGTCCGTTCTGCCGGGAGTACTTCCCGCAGCTCAAGCGCTGGGTCGGCAACAACACCGACGTGGCACTGCAATGGCACCACCAGCCGCTGGCCGCGCACGAGCCCGCCGCGTCGGCCGAGGCGCGCCTGGTCGAGTGCGCCGCCGAAGCGGGCGGACATGCCGCGTTCTGGCAAGCCGTCGAGTGGGTCTATGCCCACACGCGCAGCGATGGCCAGGGCCTGCCCGATGGCCTGCGCTACCCCGAATCGACGCCGGCCGTCGAGCAGTGCCTGGCGAGCGAGCGGGCCGATGCGCTCATCCGCGCCCAGGCCGCGGAAGCCACCAAGAGCGGCGTGAACGCCACGCCGTCGCTGCGGCTGCTCGATCGCCAGACGGGTCAGGCCATCCTGCTGCAGGGGCCGATCGAGGGCGATGCCTTGCTCTCGGCCATGGACATGCTGGCAGCCGAGGACCCGACCAGTGACGTGGCGGCCTCGCCCGCCACCCCCACATCCGAAATGCCTGCCGACGCTGTCGGCGACATGCCCAGGTAGCCCTCGGTCTTGGAGGCTACGGCGCGGCTTGCCACGCTGACCGCGACCCGTTCGCTTCGCATCCTGGCTGCGGACAATCACCGCTGCGCGGTGGTGGATGCACCTTGTTCCGCTATTTCCATCCCCAGGAGGGCTTGCCCTCCCAGGGGGGGCGCCCTCCGTTCACATTCTGGAGGTTTGCCCATGTCTCTCGTCGCCAATGACTCCTGCGTGGAGCCACGTTTTGCACCAGCGTCCCAATCCGATGACTGGATCATCCGGCAAGCCATCGCGCTGCTGGAGCAGCGTGTCTTCAAGAAGGGGCCATCCCTCGAACGGCCCGCCGCCGTCAAGGACTACTTGAACCTGAAGCTGGCAGCCGAGCCCAACGAAGTCTTCGCCATCGTGTTCCTCAACAGCATGCACGAAGTGCTGGCCTACGAACCGATGTTCAAGGGCACGGTCCATTCGACCACGGTGCATGCGCGCCCGATCCTGCAGCGCGCCTTGGAACTGAACGCCGCCGCGGTCATTCTTTCGCACCAACACCCTTCGGGCTGCACGGAGCCGTCAAGCGCGGACCGCGCGTTGACCCAAACGCTGAGGGCTGCGTTGTCGCTGATCGACGTGAGGGTGCTGGATCACCTCATCGTCGGCCAAGGCACGCCGTACTCGTTCGCGGAATCCGGCCTGCTGTAGCAACGGCATCGGCTCCTTGATCCACGCGGAGGCTTCGGCCTCCGCTTTTTCATGGGCGCGAGACAAGCAGGTATGCGGGCGGTGCGCGATGCGCATTGTTTGTTGGGGCCGCATCGGCTTCGCGTTTGACTACTGCTCTGATCAACTTCAAGGGCGCGCGACATGCCAGCATCTCTTTCCAGGTTCGCGTCAGGCTGGCGAACTCTCGGCCTGGCCGTTGCGCTGCCGGCCGCGCTGGCCGTTTTCAGCCCGGCCGCCTTCGCCGCAGACGTGGTGGTCGTCACCGACAGCCGCCACCCGTTCAAGACCATGGGTGGCGAGCGGCTGATCGAGCTGGACGAGCCCCACCGGATTGAAGCGGAGCTTTCAGCGGAGCTGCCCAACGACCCCGAGCAGGCGACGGCCATCGTCAAGCGCCGGCTGTCCAGCGGCGGCACCGACCTCCAGCGCCGCCTCGCTTCCGCGTACCAGGGCGTCACAGACGCTTGGAGCCTGGGCATCACCAGCCTCCCGGCCGTCGTGGTGGACCAGCGCTACGTGGTCTATGGCGAGCCGGACGTGGCCCGCGCCGTCGCGCGCATCGAACAGCACCGGAGGCCTCAGCCATGATCCGAGCATTCGACCTGATGCGCCGCCTGCGCGCTGGCGTGGCGTCCGTGCTGCTGCTCAGTGCCACCGGCAGCTACGCCCTCAACACCGCCACCATCGTCGGCTCGGTGGCGTCGCCCGACTGCCTCGAATACCGCGTCGTCGGCATCTGCTACTGGCTCTACTGCACCTGGACCGGCTGCACGGTGCGCACATCCATCAAGGTGCGCCACTACATCCCCGATGCGGTGGTGTCGTCGTACTCGAACACCGGCGAAAACCCCTGGGTCGAAGTCCGGGCGATGAGCACGCCCAACCCGTCTGCCCAGGCGGGCGGCGACGGGACGACGAACGAGGACCACGAAAACAACCTCGCCAAGTTCAAGAACGCCGACGTGATCGGCCACCCTGGTGTCGAGGTGTTCAACCAGTTTGTCTCATCGTCGGGCTACTTCTGCGAGGGCGCGGGTACGGCGTTCATGCCGTACTTGCTCAGCACCTTGGACACGCTGGCCTGGCGCTACAACGTGCCCGAGATGGCCTACCCGGAAGCGCTGATTCCGGGGCTGCGCGAGGTCGGCGCACGTACCACGATGAACCTCTGGGGCAATGTGTATCCGCGTGGCGGCTTCCTGCACCAGACCGACGACCACAAGGCCGGTGCAGTCGTCGCCCAGCGTGCGGGTGATGTCGTCACGCGCCGCGGGCAGATCCACGTCTATCAGCCGCTGCTCGCCAACTCGCGGCCCGGCTACTGGCCGGCCGGCGCGCTGATGGAAGGCGATGCCTCGACAGGCAAGTGGCAGGAACTCACGCCCGTCCTGTCTTCCTCCTGCACGGTCTTCCCACGCAGCGGCTTCCTGACACAGGCCCAACAAGGCGACTACGCCTGGGCGTTGTGGCGGCCCTATGCGTGCTGCGAACGCCGCGGCCAGGTGTTCCTCGGCAGCGTCGATTTCTATTGAGGGTACGGCAATGAAACGTCCAGAACTGATGAACCTCCCCGCCCAAGCTCGTCGTCTGCTGCGTCCGACAGCGCTGGCCGGGGCGCTCACCTTGGGCTGCGGCCTCGCATGGGCGCAGGCTGGATTCCAGACCAGCGGCCCCATCCTCGGCGACGAGGTGATGTATTCGATCGGCGGCGGCAGCGCGGTGTCGATGGGGCGTGCGGCCGGCATGCGCTCGATCGGTGTCGGCGTTGGCTGGAACAGCAACCTGATCTGCGGCGACATGAGCATCCAGACGACGTTGCGCAACCAGCTCAACGGCATCACCAACGGCTTTCAGCAGATCATGAGCAACGTGATCCAGAGCGCCACAAGCGCCGTGGCGTCGCTTCCCGCACTGATCATCCAGCGGGCCGATCCCGGCCTCTACAACCTGCTCACCAATGGCGTGCTGCAGGCACGGCTGGACTTCGACCGCTCCAAGCTGGCGTGCCGCGCCATGGCCGAGAAGATGGCCGACATGGCAGGTGGCCAGTTGGGCTGGAGCCAGATGGCTGAGGGCATGGCGCTGCGCGACGCGGTGTCGAGCACTGACGCCGTGTCGGCGATCGAACAGGCCGAGACGCGGCGCGGCAACGACGGCGTGCCCTGGGTGGGCGGCAGCAATGCCGGCGGCGCGGGCCAGCGTGCGATCCGGGTGGTCGGTGACGTGACCCGCGCCGGCTACAACCTTGTCAACGGCCGCGGCGTGACGGACACGTCGTCCATCGCGCCAGCCAGTTGCGCAAGCCTGTCCTGCCAGACCTGGACGTCGCCCCAGCAAGCGGTTGAATGGGCGACGCGGGTGCTCGGGGAACAGGAGCAGCGCACCTGCGATTCCTGCACAAAGACCGAGACGGTGCCCGGGGTCGGGCTGACGCCGCTGATCCAGGAGGAATACGAGACGAAGCTGGAAGCCCTTCAGGAGCTGATCTCGGGGACGCGCAACACCACGTTCGAGAACCTGCGCGCGGCCGGCAGCGCGTCGCTGCCCATCACGCGCGGCGTCATCGAGGCGCTGCGCGACGAACCGGATCAGGACCTGCTGGCACGCCGCCTGGCGTCGGAGGTCGCACTGTCGTCCGTCTTGGAGAAGGCATTGCTGCTCCAGCGGACCCTGTTGACCGGGAAGAAGGAACCCAACGTGGCGGCGAACCAGTTGGCGGTCGATGCGGTGAACCACGAGAGCGACACGCTCGACCAGGAGATCCGCAACCTCAAGACCGAACTGGAGTTGCGGCGCGAGTTGGCGAACAACTCGCCGATGGCCATCATCCAGCGCCACGGCACGCGTGCGGCGGGCTCGCGCGGCATCTACGAGGGCGATCCGGTTCCCGACCGCCTCGACCGGCTCCAGAGGGGCAATCCGGGAGGCAACCCATGACCCCGGTGAGTTCCAGTTGGCTGCGGCCGCGCTGGCTGTTCAGCCGGCGCGCGGCGAAGACGCTGCTGTGGACGGCGGTACTCGTTGCCGCTGCCGTGGGCGCCAACATCGTCGGCATCTATCTCGTCGGCAGCGTGGCCGGCTGGGAGCAGTGGCTGGCGGCCGCGTCGGGCTACTTCCTGGTATGGCGGCTGTGCTTGTACGGCGCGACGGCCTGCGGATGGATGTGGATGCGCCGCCGGCTCCTGGCGCGCGAGGGCGACGACGCCCAGGCACGGCGCCGTCTGGTGCGCAGCGAGATCGCCGGCGGCGTCGCCATCGTGGCGCTGGAAATCAGCCTGCTGATGCAGGGCTGAGGGGAGATTGGTGCCATGACGCTTTTTACGACCGACTACCTGGAGTACTACCTGACCCTCGTGTCCTGGATCGTCAACAACGGCATCTGGGCGGTGCTGGTGTCCAGCGGGGTATTCGCGCTGCCTTTCGTCGCCATCATCGTGCAGGAGTGGCTGAAGGCCCGCGCGGAAGGTGCCGACGAGGGCAACAAAGGCGTGCTGAGTGCCGCCCGCATCGAGAACCGGGTGTTCGTCGCCATCGTGGTGGTAATGTTCGCCGGCATCCCGTTCATCGACGTGGACCTCAACACCATCCAGTACGACAGCTCGCGCTCGGCGCAATGCCAGGTCAGCGTACCGCAGCCCACGGATACCGGCTGGTCGCAGTCTTTCAGCACCATCAACAACCAGTCGGCGAAAGTGCCGGTCTGGTGGGCCTTCATGCATGCGCTCTCGCGCGCTGTCACGAGTGCCTCGGTGGCGGCGATCCCCTGCGGTACGGACCTTCGGCAAATGCGCATGGAGATCGACGCCACCCGCATTGACGACCCTGTGCTGGCGCAGGAGGTGGCGGATTTCTCACGGGATTGCTACGGGCCCGCGCGGGCCAAATTGTTCATGCAGCGCCCGGATCTCGATGAGCAGCAGATGCACGACGTGACCTGGATCGGATCGAGGTTCTTCACGGACACCAACGGCTATTACGACACATACCGCTCCAGCACGCCGCGCGACGACTGGCCCTACGACGGCAACCGTGATGCCGGGCTTGCGCAGGTGGCGAGCGGTGGCGGCTATCCGACCTGCAGGCAGTGGTGGGCGGATGGCAGCAACGGCCTGCGCGCACGCCTGCTGGGTCAAGTGGACCCAAGTCTGTTGAACCGCCTGGCGGGCTGGGCAGGGTTCCTGAGCCGGGCCGAGGTGGACGACTCGGTGATCCGCGCCATTGCCTCGCCGCGGCAGCAGAAGTTGAATCAGGGCAGCGTCTATACGGACTACGGCGGCCAGATCGACAAGACCTTGCCGAACATCGTGACGCGGGCCACTGGCGACGTTGGGATGGCAGTCGGCGCGATTGCCGCGTTTCCTGCCATGGACGTTGTGAGGCAGGCCCTGCCCATGGTGCTCGCCTTGCTCAAGATGGCGCTGGTCATCTGCATCCCGCTCGTTCTGGTCGTGGGCACCTATGACCTGAAGACGGTCGTCACCGTCAGCGTCGTGCAGTTCGCACTGTTTTTCACGGACTTCTGGTTCCAGCTCGCACGCTGGATTGATTCGACGATTCTGGACGCGCTTTATGGCTGGGGCTTCGGCTGGAACCGGCCGCACACCAACTTCGACCCACTGGTGGGGCTGAACAACGCCTTCGGTGACATGCTCCTGATGTTCATCACGGGCACGATGTTCATCGTGCTGCCTACCTTCTGGATCATGGCCTTGGCTTGGGCGGGCGTTCGCGCCGGTAACGTGCTGCAGGGCCTCGCTGGTGCCACCGGAGATGCCAAGGCTGCCGGTGGGAAGGGCGGCAGCATCGCGATCAATGCAGTGTCGAAGAAGTGATTACTGCTAGTCGTCCTCGACATGAGGATCAATGCGAAAACCGTCGTAGGTGTACAGGCCAAACCCGGCCGGCCCGTTTCGCCATTCTGGCTCGGGCAACTCCTCGCCCAGGTCGGCGTTGCGGGCCATCCATGCAACGACCATGACGCACACCAGCAGCAGAGCCAGCCAGAAGGTGGTGTAAAGCAATGCCCCGAGCGCGGCGAGCTTGACCACCGATACGAGCACGACAGCGCCGGCTACCGGCACGCCCTTGGACACCAACAAGTTCGACACCCGCCGCTCGCCGCGCACATAGGCGCGCCATCCACGACCAAAGGCGCGGCCGAGGCGTTCTGCGGTGCTGGTGCGGGTCGTTGTGTTCATGGTCGTCTCCTGCTGCTGAGGAATGCCTATTCCAGTTTGCTCCACTTCATTCGGTTTGAGGCTCCAATGTGCTTTCTTGCTGCTTCAGGGTGCTTCGTCATCCGGCACCACCGGGCCGGGATCGGGTTCGATGCCGATGCGGTAGGTGGCAACGAAACGCGGCCAGTCCACATGGTCAACCAGGTCGATGTCCTCGATGACGCTGATCTTCGTTCCCGCCCGCTCGAACAGGGCGATGCTCGCAGCGGGATAGTTGTTGCGCGAGGGGTAGAGCACCCCGTCGAACAACGGCTGGCCGTCGTTTCCAAGCATCGCATGCACCTGAGCCGACACCTGCTGCGTGTGCGTGTAGTCGCGGCTGGCCAACTGCTCCAGATTCAGGCCGAAGTAGCCCGCCATGACGCCCGGCGCCGTGAGGTCGGCCAGGAGCATGTCGTTCAGCACGCCTACTGCGCGCACCATCCGGGCCTGGACTTCCTTCAGCGCGATCGAGCGCTTCGTGTCTTCAAGCCACTGGTGCTTGTGAAACACCGACTCCATCAGCGCCGTGGGCAGGTCGCGCCCCAGGTAGAGCACGCCGTAGGCCTCCGCCGGGTCATCGTAGCGATTCGTGCTGCCGCGGCCATAGTACAGCGGGCTGCCCCGATAGACGACGCGGCTCACATGCTGGAGCAGTTCACCGGCATCGATCAGGAACGAAGGCAGCTCACGGCTCATGGCGGTCTCGCTTCAATGCACCTGCACGCCCAGCACGTTGAACACGGCCTCGGCCACGTCGTCGATCGTGCCATGCGTCACCGCATCCACCGGCGAGCGACCGCCCAAGCCTTCGAGCGGTTCGGACAGCGCGCGATAGATCGTCCAGGGGTCGATGCCCTCGACCTCCTGAAGCACGGCTTGGGTCAACTGCTGCTTCACCGGGTCGAGCTGCCAGTCGGGCAGCTTCTGACCGCGTGCCCCCACGTTCAGCGCCAGCAAGCGACGGGCGAGAATGTCCTTGTAGATCTGCTGGCGCGACTTGTCCGCCAGCTTGGCGTAGTCGGGAATCGGCAGGTTGTGCGGCTGGTTGAAGGCTTCCAGCAGCACGGCGCGGCCTCGCTGGACGTCGGTTTCGGCCGGCGCCCAGCGCGTGTCGGCGCGCAGCGCGGCCGCCTTGCGCTCCAAGGCCTGCCCCACCGTTTCGCCTTCCAGGCTGGCAGGCAGCTTCACCGCCTCCACGCGCTCGTGGATGAACGCCTGCAACTCGGCCGCGAAAGCCGGGGCATCCCGGATTTCGACGGTATCCGCGAAGCGGCGCACATCCTCTACCGTGACGCGCGGCAGCCGGTCGGCAATGAATTCGATAGCAGTGGGCATGGTCATCTCCCAGGTAGGTTTGAGACAGGATTCACTCTAGTCTCTCTTGTCGCGTTTGTCAACTTAGTCGCCTGAGTGGGGCCTACCTGGCGGGTGTAGCGTCCCGGCAGCATAGGTCGAGGCCAGCGCCGGGTCTCCGGCCAATCCATTCGAGCGGGTTCCACATTGACGCTGGAGCCGCAACCCAGGCCCCGCTATACCGAAACGGTTAAAGGCCAAAGGGTCGAAACGGCAAGGGAATGGGGTGCAAGGGGAAAGGCCCTACCTCGAAAAGGCAAAAAGGCCTCCCGCCCGGCCCGCCATCAGGACACCGACATGCTCTCCCTGTTCCAGCGAAAACGGCCTCCGGTCGCTGCCGCGCCGTCGCCAGCCCCCGCCGTCGAACCCCCGAAAGGGTTGATGCGGCCGGAGTCGGCCGCATCGCTGCTGGCCACGCCGCGCCGGCAGAAGCTGATGGAGCACATCTGGCAACGCACCTCGCTCTCGCGCAGGCAGTTCTCCACCCTCTACTGCGCGCCCCTAGAGCGCTACGCCGAGCTGGTCCAGGCCTTCCCGGCCTCCGAAGCGCATCACCACGCATACCCCGGCGGCATGCTCGACCACGGCCTCGAAATCGTCGCCTACAGCCTGAAGCTGCGGCAGTCCCATCTGCTGCCCATCGGCGCCAGCCCCGAAGACCAGGCGGCGCAGGCCGAAGCCTGGACTGCGGCCGTCGCCTATGCTGCGCTGCTCCATGACATCGGCAAGGTGGCGGTCGATCTGCACGTCGAGCTGGCCGACGGCAGCACCTGGCACCCGTGGCACGGCCCGCTGCGTCAGCCGTACCGCTTCCGCTACCGCGACGATCGCGAGTACCGGCTCCACAGCGCCGCGACAGGCTTGCTCTACCAGCAACTGCTCGACCGCGATCTGCTGGACTGGCTCAGTGGCTATCCATCCTTGTGGGCGCCGCTGCTCTACGTCCTGGCCGGGCAGTACGAGCACGCCGGGGTGCTGGGCGAACTGGTCGTGCAGGCCGACCGCGCCTCCGTCGCCCAGGAACTGGGCGGCGATCCCGCGCGCGCCATGGCCGCGCCCAAGCACTCGCTCCAACGCAAGCTGGTCAACGGGCTGCGCTACCTGCTCAAGGAAGAGCTGAAACTGAACCAGCCCGAAGCCTCCGATGGCTGGCTCACCGACGACGCTCTGTGGCTGGTGAGCAAGACGGTCTCGGACAAGCTGCGCGCGCACCTGCTGTCCCAGGGCGTCAATGGCATCCCCGCGAACAACACCGCAGTGTTCAATGTGCTTCAGGACCACGGCATGTTGCAGCCGACGGCCGACGGCAAGGCGATCTGGCGCGCGACCGTGACCAGCTCCACCGGCTGGTCCCACTCGTTCACCCTGTTGCGGCTGGCACCTGCGCTGATTTGGGAGCCCGGCGAGCGGCCGGCGCTGTTCGCTGGAATGGTGGAGATCGACGCCTTACCGGTCGCCCAGCCGGCAGTCGTTGAGACGCTGCTCGCGAAAGGTCAGGACACACGCCCGGAGGAAAGCGGCAGTGCCCTGGTCCCGCCATCCGCGTCCCAGGCCGTGCCCGACGTGCTGGAGGATATGCTGGCGATGGTGGGCAAGAGCGATTCGGCTGGCATGCACCAGAATGCGGTGGCCATCTCGCGTGATGCAGACGCCACGCAATTCGACACTTCCATGCCAGCTTCGGACTTAACATCGCCTGTGCCACCGGCTGCGCCACCATCCGCTGCCGCGCAGCCATCCGGAGAGCATTTCATGGCATGGCTGAAACAGGGAATCGCCTCGCGCCGACTCATCATCAACGACGCGAAGGCACTCGTGCATACCGTGAGTGATACTGCATATCTGGTGAGCCCAGGCGTGTTTCAGCGATACGCACAGGAACACCTGCAGGTAGCGACGTTGGCCAAGCAGGAGAGCCAGCAGGATTGGCAGTGGGTGCAGAAGCGTTTCGAGCGGCTACAACTACATCGCAAACAATCGAACGGATTGAACATCTGGACCTGTGAAGTCACTGGACCAAGGAAATCTCGCCAACTGCATGGTTATCTACTGGAAGATGCCTTCCAGCTACTCGCCGAGATTCCGCCCAACAACCCTTATCTCTCAATGAAGCCCGAATAAGCATTGGTGGCAAGGCTAACTGAGGGCTGGCTGCTTCGGACTCTCATGATGCTTGCCCAAGGTCTAACGCTGCATGGAACGCGCTTCCCGCAAGTCTATGTCCTCTCTCAGAATGCGCTGAATTTCCAGTATCGCAGCCGCATTCTGCTGCACACTATGCCCCGAAATAATGACTTTTTCGGATTGTGCGCCGGGAAGATGAGCGCTGCGGTAGGGCACGAGACCATCATCGGAATCTACGAGGGCCACTAGGGGGTCAGCTTGGGCTACTATCGAGTGATAGCGCACCTGGGTAGAAATCGGAAAACCCGCCACCGCGCGCACGAAAGGATCGTTCTCGTCGAGGTTGTCAACGCTATTGGGGATATGCCCCAGGCTTTCATGGTTGCTGGCCGTCGCATTGGGCGCCAGTGTGTGGGCGAGTTCTTCGAGCACCGTAACCGGGAAGCGAATGAATCCGGCCATCCAGCGGCCCAGTCGTCCACCCGCGAACGTAGTGCCCCGATGCGGTGCCGCGATGAAGATGGCGCTGCTGACCTGCGGGAAGGGCTCAAAGCGCAACATCGGATCTATGCGCTTCATCTGCTCCGGGGTCAGTTGGCTGTGAGCCGCAGCCAACTGCACCAGCGACTGATCGCTTGACGACACCATCAACCGCGCGATGACGCCACCCATGCTATGCCCTACCAGCACGAGGTCAGACGACGACGGCGCCTGGCCGGACGGATCGAAATGCGCCAGCGTATCCCCGAGCGATCTGCGAATCATGGCGTGGTTCAGTGCGATGGGCATGTTGGTCGGGTAGTAGACCTGCCAGATCTGGTAATGCTCGCGCAGGGCCTCATCGCCGAGAATTTCGTTGGCAAGATCCACCCAGGCTTCCGGGCTGCTGGCCAATCCGTGCAGCATGACGATGATCCGCCTGTTCGGATCGTAGGGCTGCATCAGGTAGACGTGGGGGCGGTCAATGCCACCTTCGCGTCCAAGCAGGCTGCGGAGCGACTGCCGGTTGAACTTGGCACGGGCCAACCATACGCCGTAGCCGGCGGTAAAATTGGCCGCCAGGGGTACGCGCTGACCGCGCAGCATGATGGCCGACTCCACATAGGGATCATGCACCGTCAAACGGACGGTACGGGTGTGCAGTACACTGTCCAGGTCATCCCCCTCCGGGTGCAGCAGAACCGTCATGGACGGCGCGGGCATCTCGCTCCAAGGTGGCGGTCGCTGGTTGCGTCTGGCCGCTGGACGGCCATCCCGGGTGGGTGCAACGGTCGGGGTGTCGTCCGGCATGACCGTCACCAGCTCGGCGCCGAAACCGTCGCGGCGGTAGAGGCTGCGCAATCCACGGAAAGACAGGGACGAGGCTGGCAACAGTTCGGCTGGCACCGCCGTACTGCCCGGCAAGCGCGCGCCGCGCATATCCAGCTTCAGCTCCCATCCGGCAATATTCCAGCCAGTCTGCACCAGCAACTGCGAAGGCATTTGCTGCCGAACTTCAAACATGTCCGTGGCGGCGCGTTCGACGGCATGGTTGTACCAATCCCGTACCTGGGTCTGGCGATCTTCGAAGGCTCGCTCTCCCGGGGCATAGTCGCCGAAGAACAGGTAGGCATAGGCATAGCGAATGGTCTCAAGCCAGGCGGCTTGCTGCTCTGGACCGGGCTTCATGGCCTCTGCCTGCGCCAGCCAGAGTTCGGACAGCGCCGCCAGGCGCCGATCCGTGCCAACGCCGGTCACGGCGACCAGGGCTTGAACACAATCCGTTGAGATCGGCTTTGCGCATGCCTGCGCATCCAATGCCGCCACCCTGATGGTCTGGTTGGTCGCATCGCTGAGCTTGCCACGAGTCAGGATGTCGCCACGCTTGGCTTCGATGGCGTCGCCGGCAGTCAGCGTACGAATTTCGACCGCTGGGCCGAATTCACGCAGGATCGAGCAGCCCCCCAGAAGAAGCGGGACAAGGACGGCCCATGCCATGAAACGGCAGGGCTGCGAGGACGTCATGGATAGACCTCGTTGATGGGAATGCCTGGCACACCTCGTCGAATCGACATCGAGAAGTCGTCCCATGACCAGTCGGAACCAAGGGCACGCTCGTTGATATGCCCGCGTGCCTGCAGTTCCGCGTAGCGATGACCGGGCGTCAGACCGTGCAGGTCGTAAACGTATTCGGCAAAGTGGCCGGACAGCAGCAGGCGATAATCCATCGGCAACGCGGGCGCAACGAGTCGTGCCAGTTCGAATACGATGGTCGTGCAGTTGCTGGTCAACGTGTTGTAGAAGCGCGGCGTGCGTTGCAATTCATTGGCCACGCTCAGGTACTCCAGAAACAACGCGCGGACATTCGCCTGACTCATCTGCAAGCGATAGAGGTAAACGTCCTCGCCTCGCACATTGCTGCGCGTGCGAACGATGTCGCGCTCATCGGCGGCCACCAGGACCTGCTCGAACTGGCGGAAGAATCCTCCCACCGCCGAGAAGGACTCGTAGCGCTCCTTGCGTATTTCCAGTGAGAACACCACCCGCTCACTACCGTCGAAGCCGAACGACACCAGCGTGTGGGCAATGTGCGGCCCCATCCAGTAGGACAGTACCAGGTCGGCGTTGCGCAAGCGGTCCAGATCGTATGTGCGGCTCTCCCAGCGCGGCGTGTAGTCGGTCTCGCTGCGCCACTCGAAGTTGCGCACATTTTTCAGGTGGACATGGTTGCCCTCGACTCTGGCCTCCAGCAACTGGGCGACATCGTCGGCCCATGCACGTTGGTGCGACGGCCGCAGCGTCCCCCACCACAGAAGCAGGCAGGCCGTTGCGAGCACAAATACAAATCCCGTGATGTTGCGACGCTTTCGCCCAAACAAGCCCGACAGCGACAAGACAACGGACACCCCCAAAGCCGACCACACCAGAATGGCGACCCATCGCACCACTGAATGCTGCGAAGACTGAAACCACAGCGCCAGTGCGCCCCACGAAGTCAGCAGCAGCACGGCAAAACCGTTCAGTAGGTGCGCGGGGATGTGTCTGGTTTTGCGTGCCACCCTGCTCATTGAGGCTCCAAAAGCTCAAGCAGTAGTTGCCGATGCACGTCGCGTAGTCGTACAAGCGATATAGAAGGGTCACCCTTGGATAGCATTAAGGAGTTCAGCCACAGCAGTGCGGGCGCAAGTGCCAGCGGGAAGAAATGCTCAGTCAAAACGCCTGGGCGAATGATGCCCCGTTCTATGTTGCGCTGGATGATGATCTGTGCCCGCTCTCGCAACCCGTGCGCAACGTCCTCACGCCAACGCCGCACGAGTTCCGGTGCTCTGGCGCTTTCGGCCAGAAGTAGACGATAGACCGATACAGTGGCGGGTGAGCCAAACGTGGCGTACAGGCGATCAAGATAGACGTCTACCAACTCTGGCAACGTCAAATCTTCATCCGGGAGCCAGCCCTGGAAATCGCGAAGCTGCTTCGTCAGGCGTTCGAGCAAGGCATGAAAAATCTCCTCCTTGCTTTTGAAGTGGGCGTAGATGCCTGCCTTGGACAAGCCGGCGCATTCGGCCAAGCGCTCCATCGTTACGGCGTTGTATGTCCGATCCGAGAACTCGACCAGAGCGGCGTCCAGTATTCCCTCTTTCCTGGCGGCAGAGGACAGGTAGCGACGCTTGCTTGGTACGTCATCTTTCTTGCTTGGCATTCAAAGACCCTGTTTGAAAAACAGCGGCATGTTCTCATGGCTGGTCATCGGCTTTAACAGAAATCAAGGCCATTCCTGGACCCTGGCTGGCAACGCGATTTGACTTATGTCAATGACCCGCGAGCCACTGATTGCGGTGGCGGAATTGTAGTGTACAATCAAAAACAACCGTCCAGTCGTTTGTTTTGAAAATTCACGATGCAAGGCGTGGGTGGCTGCTACCTCCTCTGCAACCAGACCCTCTTTCAGCCCGATACCCGTACGGAACATGACCATGCCCCCAGCCTCTCTGTTGTTTACTGCGTTCAGACTGCGCACTGCCTCGCTGGCCCTGAGCGGCGTCGTCTTGACCGGCTGCATGTCGCTCGCTCCTGCACCAGACACTCCGCCGCTGCCCGTGCCCGTAACCTGGCCTGGCCATCTTGGATCAGGCACAGACGGTGCCACTCCGCGAGATCTTGCGTGGCAGGCGTACTTCACCGACCCCTTGCTGCAACGTCTCATCGAGACCGCGCTGGAAAACAACCGCGACCTGCGCGTGGCCGCGCTGCGCGTCGAGGAAGCCAGCGCCACATTCCGCATTCAGCGCTCGGATCGTTTTCCTGCCATGGGCGTGGGCGCCCAAGGTGGACGCGCGCGCGTCCCTGGCGACCTGAACATGTCGGGCCGATCGCAGGTGGGCGGCGAGTACCGGGCCGAGGTGGGTTTGACCACCTGGGAACTGGATCTGTGGGGTCGGATCCGCAACCTGGAAGACGCCGCCCTGCAAACTTGGCTGGCTTCCGACGCGGCTCGCCAGGCCGTCCATTTGGCGCTGATCGCCCAGGTGGCAGACGGCTATCTTGGCCTGCGCGAGATCGACGAACGCGTGGCGATCGCACGGCAAACCGTGACCACCCGCGAGGAGTCCTATCGCATTTTCCGGCGCCGCGTCGAAGTCGGCTCGACCTCGAAGCTGGATCTCACACAGGTCCAGACCCTGCTGAACCAAGCTCAGGCGCTGCTGACGCAGCTTGAGCAAGCTCGCACCACGCAACTGCACGCCCTGGCACTGCTGGTAGGCGCTGATCCCGGCCCGCTGCCCGCCAAGGCACCCTTCGATGAAACGACGGTTCTGGCTGAGCTGCGGGCCGGTCTGCCTTCGGAGCTGCTGGTCAGTCGCCCGGACATCATTTCCGCCGAACACCAATTGCGTGCCAGCAATGCCCACATCGGCGCGGCCCGCGCGGCGTTCTTGCCGCGCATTGCGCTGACCGGCAGCTTCGGCACGGCCAGCTCCGACTTGAATGGCTTGTTCGATTCCGGCAGTCGCGCCTGGACCTTCATGCCCACCCTGTCGCTGCCCATCTTCGATGGCGGGCGCCGCCGCGCCAATCTGGAGCTGAGCGAAGTGCGCCGCGACATCGCCGTCGCCGGATACGAAAAAACCATTCAATCGGCCTTCCGCGAGGTGGCCGATGCGCTGAGCGCAAAGCACTGGCTGGCTGAGCAGTTGACGATCCAGAGAGCCAACCTGGAAGCGCAAAGCGAACGCGCACGCCTGGCCAAGTTGCGCTACGACAACGGCTCGGCCGCCTTCTTGGAAGTGCTGGATGCCCAACGCGATCTGCTGGGAGCCCAGCAACAACTGGTACAGGCGCGCCGCGCGCTGCTGTCCAGCCAAGTGGCGCTGTATGCCGCGCTCGGCGGCGGCACCCTCGCCGCAGCCGGCGAGGCACAGGGTGCGGCCTCGACTCCCGCTTCCACCCCATCAACCCGTTAAGGCACGCCGAACCCATGACTGTCTCCCCCTCTCTCAAGAAAAAACTCCTGGTCGCTTTCGCTGCAGCGGTTGTTGCCGCGCTGGCCTGGTGGAGCTGGACGAGGTTTACCGACAGCGGCCCGGGCGAAGGATTCGTCAACGGCAATGGCCGCATCGAAGCCACCGAGATCGACGTGGCCACCAAGCTTCCCGGCCGCATCGAAGACATCCTGGTGCGTGAAGGCGATTTCGTCACAGCCGGCCAGCCACTGGCCAAGATGCGGCTGGAAACGCTGGAAGCGCAGCGCGACGAGGCCCTGGCCATGCGTCAGCAGGCTGAGCATTCGGTGACCGCGGCGCAGGCACAGGTGGCGCTGCGTGAAGCCGACGTGACTGCCGCCTTGGCTCTGGTTGGTCAGCGCGAGTCGGAACTGGACGCCGCGCAACGGCGCCTGACACGCTCCAGCACGCTGTCGAGTGAGGGAGCCGCCTCGATCCAGGAACTGGACGATGACCGGGCGCGCGTACGGGGCGCCCAAGCGACCCTCGCGGCCAGCAAGGCACAGGCCGCCGCTGCCCGCGCCGCGGTCGAAGCCGCCAGGGCGCAGCTTGTCGGCGCGCAGTCCAGTGTGTCCGCCGCTACGGCCAGTATCAGCCGCATCGAAGCCGACATCCGCGACAGCGAACTGCGGTCTCCGCGCGACGGACGGGTTCAGGTGCGTGTCGCGCAACCCGGCGAGGTGCTTGGAGCGGGCGGACGTGTCTTGAACCTCCTTGATCTGTCGGACGTGTACATCACCTTCTTCCTGCCCGAAACCGTGGCCGGCCGCGTTGCGCTGGGCTCGGAGGTTCGCATCATTCTGGATGCCGCGCCCGAGTATGTGATTCCAGCCACCGTTTCCTTCGTCGCCAGCGCGGCGCAGTTCACTCCCAAGACGGTGGAAACCGCCAGCGAGCGGCAGAAACTGATGTTTCGCGTGCGCGCACAGATCTCGCAGGAGCTGCTGCGTGAGCACCTGAACCAGGTCAAGACCGGTCTGCCCGGCGTAGCCTGGGTCAAGCTCGACGCCAAGGCCGAGTGGCCTCAGAACCTCTCCGTTCGTGTGCCGGAGTAAGGTATGAGCCACAGCGCGCAGCTCGCGACCGTTGCAAGTGTCCGCCAGGTAAGACTGCGCTACCGCGACGTCATTGCCTTGGATGGCATTGACCTGGACATCCCCGCTGGACGGATGGTCGGTCTGATCGGCCCCGACGGCGTGGGTAAGTCCAGCCTGCTCTCGTTGCTGGCCGGTGTGCGCATCATCCAGGAAGGCACGGTCGAGGTGCTCGGTGGCGACATGGCCAGCAAGGCCCACCGCAAGCTGGTGTGCCCGCGCATCGCCTACATGCCGCAGGGGTTGGGCAAGAACCTGTATCCGACGCTCTCGGTCGAGGAGAATCTGCAATTCTTCGCGCGGCTGTTCGGCCATGACGCGCCCGAGCGCCGCCAGCGCATCGATGAGCTGACCCAGGCCACGGGCCTGTTCAAATTCCTAGCACGTCCGGCAGGCAAGCTCTCCGGGGGCATGAAGCAGAAGCTGGGCTTGTGCTGCGCGCTGATTCATGACCCGGATTTTCTGATTCTCGATGAACCGACGACCGGCGTGGATCCGCTGGCGCGCGCACAGTTCTGGGATCTGATCGAACGCATCCGCGCCGACCGCCCCGGCATGAGCGTGATTGTGGCCACCGCCTACATGGACGAGGCGCAGCGCTTCGACTGGCTCGCCGCCATCGACGACGGCAAGGTTCTCGCCACCGGCACACCGAAGGAATTGCTGGAAAGAACAGGCAGCCCGAACCTGGAAGAGGCGTTCATCCGCCTGCTCCCAGAAGAGAAAAAGCGCGGGCACAAACCGGTGGTCATTCCTCCCTTGCCGGAAGACGGCGCCGACGACATCGCCATCGAGGCCAAAGGGCTGACCATGCGCTTTGGCGACTTCGTCGCCGTCGACAGCGTGTCCTTCCGCATCCGGCGCGGTGAAATCTTCGGCTTCCTCGGCTCCAACGGCTGCGGCAAGTCTACGACGATGAAGATGCTCACCGGGCTACTGCCGGCGAGCGAGGGACGAGCCTGGCTGTTCGGTCATGAGGTGGACCCGCATGACTTGGACACCCGCCGCCGCGTCGGCTACATGTCGCAGGCATTCTCGCTCTACAGCGAAATCACGGTACGCCAGAACCTGGAGTTGCACGCCAAGCTGTTCAGCGTGCCCCCGAAGGACATTCCGGGCCGCGTCGAAGAGATGGTGGAGCGCTTCGGCCTGGTGGAAGTCATCGACAGCTTGCCGGCCAGCCTGCCTCTGGGCATACGCCAGCGCCTGTCGCTGGCAGTCGCCATGGTGCACAAGCCCGAACTGTTGATTCTGGACGAGCCGACCTCCGGGGTCGATCCAGTAGCGCGCGATGCATTCTGGCGGCTGCTCATCGAGCTGTCACGTCGCGACCGGGTGACGGTCTTCATTTCCACCCACTTCATGAACGAGGCCGAACGCTGCGACCGCATGTCAATGATGCATGCGGGCAAGGTGCTCGACAGCGACGTGCCCGCCAAGCTGGTCGAGAAGCGCGGCGCTAAAACCCTCGAAGAGGCCTTCATCGGCTACCTCATCGAGGCGGAGGGCGGCACGGTCGCTCCCGCCGGCCCCACCGAGGCCGCCAATACGGCGATTCAGACGCCAGCGACACACACTGAGCACATCGGGCACAACGCTGAAGGCTTCAGCCTGCGCCGCATGCTCAGCTATCTGTGGCGCGAAGCACTGGAACTGCAGCGCGATCCGGTGCGCGCCACCCTGGCGCTGGGCGGTTCGCTGCTCCTGATGTTCGTGATCGGCTTCGGCATCACCATGGACGTCGAAGACCTGAGCTATGCGGTGCTCGATCGCGACCAAACCACGCTCAGCCAAAGCTACACGCTGAACCTGGCCGGCTCGCGCTACTTCACAGAGCACCCGCCTATCGTCGATTACGAGGATCTCGACCGGCGCATGCGCAGCGGCGAACTGTCATTGGCCATCGAAATCCCCGCTGGCTTTGCCCGCGATGTGTTGCGGGGCCAGAACGTGCAGATCGGTGCGTGGCTCGACGGCGCCATGCCGCAGCGCGCCGAAACCGTGCAGGGCTACGTTCAGGGCATGCACCAGCACTGGCTGCTGGTACAGGCCAGCGAGCGCGGCGGCGCCAGCGCAGCAGGCAATGCGAGCGTCGAGACGCGCTTTCGCTACAACCCCGATGTCAAGAGCCTGCCGGCGATGGTGCCCGCCGTGATTCCCCTGTTGCTGCTCATGCTGCCGGCGATGCTGACCGCGCTGGCGGTGGTGCGCGAGAAAGAAACCGGGTCGATCACCAATCTGTACGTGACGCCGGTCACGCGCCTCGAGTTCCTGCTCGGCAAGCAACTACCCTACGTCGGCCTGGCGATGGTGAACTTCCTGCTGATGACGCTGCTCGCGGTCACCATCTTTGGCGTGCCGGTCAAGGGCAGCTTCTTGACCCTGTCGCTGGCCGCGCTGATCTTCTCCTTCGCCGCCACAGGCATGGGGCTGCTGGCCTCGGCCGTCACGCGCAGCCAGATCGCCGCCATGTTCTTTGCCATGATCGGCACCATCATTCCGGCCACCCAGTTCGCCGGCCTGATCGATCCCGTGTCCTCGCTTGAAGGCTCCAGCAAGTTCATCGGCGAGATCTACCCCGCCACGCACATGATCTCCATCAGCCGTGGCGTGTTCAGCAAAGCGCTCGGCCTGGCCGATCTGGCGGGGCCGTTGTGGTCGATGCTGCTGTCGGTTCCGGTGATTCTCGGTGCGGCCGTTTTGCTACTCAAGAAGCAGGAGCGCTGAGATGCGCAGAAGAAACGTTGCCAACATCTACGACCTTGGTGTCAAGGAGCTGTGGAGCCTTTGGCGTGATCCGATGATGCTCGTGCTCATCGTCTATGTGTTCACCGCGTCGGTCTACACCTCGGCCACGTCCATGCCGGAGACGCTGCACAACGCGCCCATCGCCATCGTCGACGAGGATAATTCGGCGCTGTCCCAGCGGGTTGCCTCGGCCTTCTACCCCCCGCAGTTCACCCAGCCGGCCATGATCGACTATAGAGACGTGGACCCGGGCATGGACGCGGGGCTGTACACCTTCGCCCTGGTTATTCCGCCCAACTTCCAGCGTGACGTGCTGGCGGGGCGATCGCCCGCCGCGCAGCTCAATGTCGATGCCACCCGCATGAGCCAGGCCTTCACCGGCAGTGGTTACATCCAGCAGATATTCACCGGTGAAGTCAACGAGTTCGTCAAACGTTATCGCGGCGCCACCGTGCCACCTGTGGATCTGGCCTTGCGCGCACGCTTCAACCCCGCCCTCGACAAGGCTTGGTTCGGCTCGGTGGTGCAGATCATCAACCACATCACGCTGTTGTCCATCATCCTGACCGGCGCGGCGCTGATCCGGGAGCGCGAGCACGGCACCATCGAGCACCTGCTGGTGATGCCGGTCACGCCCGCGCAGATCATGCTCTCCAAGGTCTGGTCGATGGCCCTGGTCGTGCTGATCGCCTCCTTCCTGTCGCTCACCCTCATGGTGCGCGGCGTCCTGGGCGTGCCCATCGAGGGCTCCATCGCGCTGTTCTTCGCCGGTGCAGCGCTCAGTCTGTTCGCCACTACGTCGATGGGCATCTTCATCGCCACGCTGGCGCGCAACATGCCGCAGTTTGGCATGTTGATGATGCTCACCATCATGCCGCTGCAGATGCTGTCGGGTGGCACTACGCCACGCGAAAGCATGCCCGAGATCGTGCAGAACATCATGCTGGTCGCACCCACCACCCATTTCGTGGAACTGAGCCAGGCCATCCTTTATCGGGGCGCCGGGCTGGAGACGGTGTGGCAGCCCTTCCTGGCGCTGGCCTTGATCGGCGCGGTGCTGTTTTTCCTGTCGCTGGCACGCTTTCGCAAAACGATCGGCCAGATGGCCTGATCGTTTGACCGCCCGATTGGGCATTTCAATCCAAGCAAGGAGTTTGACCATGAGCAATGAAACCATCCCCCTCAACCTCTTCAAGGCGAACCTGGAACTGCAACTGCGCCTGCAGCGCCTGATGCAGGAAAACGGCCAGCAATGGCTGGAGAACGCCACGCGCGCGGGCAGCGAAAACATTGCCGAGTCCGGCACTGAGATCGAAAGCCTGCTCAAGGCCCAGAACTGGCAGGAGTTGGCCACGCTGCCCGCGCAGGCCTTCTGGCGTCAGTTTCAGCACCAGATGGGTGGCGCGCAGGCACTAACGCAAGTCGCAATCAAGAATCAGACCACCTTCACCCAAGGCCTGCAGCAAGCCATTCAGGACTGGCAGAAATCGGTCACGCAGGCCGTAGGCCAGGCAGATGCGATATTGCCGTTCCAGGATATTTTCAAGCAATGGGGAGCGGTGTGGGCCAAGGCACAGGACAAGGACGCACCAGCCAAGACAGGTGGTCGCAATGCCGGCTGAGCAACGCACTGCACTGGTCACCGGCGGCAGCGGCGGCCTGGGCGAAGCCATCGCCCGGGCCTTGCACGATGCGGGCCATACCGTGCTCATCGTCCATTCGCCGGGCAATGCCAGCATTGGCGCGTGGCTGAAAACCCAAGCCGGCGAAGGTTACGACTTCGCCGCCTACGGCGCGGATGTGGCCGACCATGCCTCCTGCCAGGAGCTGGCCGGCCTCATTCAAGCAGACGGTCACCACATCGACATTCTGGTCAACAACGCGGGCATCACGCGTGATGCTACGTTCCGCAAGCTGAGCTACGCCGATTGGGATGCCGTCCTGCGGGTCAATCTCGACTCCGTTTTCAACGTCACCCGGCCATTCATCGACGGCATGCTCGAACGCGGCTGGGGCAGGATCGTCAACATCTCCTCGATCAACGGCTCCAAGGGGCAGTTCGGCCAGACCAACTACTCCGCCGCAAAAGCCGGCATGCATGGCTTCACTAAAGCCCTTGCGCAAGAGGTGGCGCGCAAGGGTGTGACGGTCAACACCGTCTCGCCGGGGTATCTGGATACGAAGATGGTGACGAGCATGTCGGAGGAAGTGGTCAAGCAAGTGACTGCCGGTATTCCCGTGGGTCGTCTGGGACGGCCTGAGGAAATCGCCGCACTGGTTGCATTCATCGCCAGTGAGTCTGCGGGGTTCATGACCGGCAGCAATGTATCGATGAACGGTGGCCAGCATATGTACTGAGTGAGGAAGGGCCAGCAAGACGATGTGCCTGCGGCCCCTTGCCATTCAATTTTTCAGTTTCATCACAGAAGGAGTGCCCATCGCCATGAATCGAGACACCACGACATCACCAGCGGCCGATTGGGGGCAGTTGCTGTGGGACCCGTTGCGACTATCGGCGATGGCAACCGAGTATGCAGTGGATGCCTGGCAGCGATCCATTCTGTATGCCGACGTTCGCCGCCAACGCGGCAACCAGTACCTGGAGCATTTGCAGGAGCAGACGCCGAACGTACTCGACTTCGCCTCCGAGGTCATCATGTCCGGGCTGGACCTTCCGCAGCCGGTCAACTATGGCCTCGTACGCATCCTGCCGCCAGCCGACGCGCCGGCCGATCCCAAGAAGCGGCCGTTCGTGGTGGTCGATCCCCGCGCGGGCCACGGCCCAGGCATTGGCGGCTTCAAACCCGATAGTGAGGTCGGCGCGGCCCTCAAGGCTGGTCATCCCTGCTACTTCGTTGGCTTTCTGCCCGATCCCGTTCCCGGCCAGACCGTCGAGGACGTCATGCGCGCCGAAGCGGCCTTCGTGCGCAGGGTCGGCGAGCTGCACCCCGGCAGCCGCGGCAAGCCCGCTGTCATCGGCAATTGCCAGGCGGGCTGGCAGATTCTGATGGCAGCCGCTGTCTGGCCCGAGCTGTTCGGGCCGATCATCGTAGCCGGCGCGCCGCTGTCCTACTGGGCCGGTGATAACCCGATGCGCTACGCGGGCGGCCTCACTGGCGGTAGCTGGTTGACGGCATTGACCAGCGATCTGGGCGCCGGCCGGTTCGACGGTGCCTGGCTGGTACAGAACTTTGAAAACCTGGACCCGGCCAATACGCTTTGGAGCAAACAGTACAACCTGTACGCCAATGTCGACACGGAAGGCCCGCGCTACTTGCAGTTCGAAAAGTACTGGGGCGGCCACGTCTTCCTGAATGACGTGGAGATGCAGTACATCGTCGATAACCTGTTCATCGGCAACAAGCTGAGCACCGCCCAACTGATGACATCCGATGGCGTGCGCATCGACCTGCGCAATATTCGCTCGCCGATCGTGGTGTTCTGCTCCTATGGGGACAACATCACCCCGCCGCCCCAGGCCCTGGGCTGGATCACCGACCTGTACCGCAACGACCTGGACGTGCTGGGACATGACCAGACCATCGTCTACGCTACCCATGACAGCATCGGACATCTGGGAATCTTCGTCTCCGGCAGCGTCGGGCGTAAAGAGCACCAAGAGTTCGCCGCCAACATCGACGTCATCGACGTGCTGCCGGCCGGTATCCACCGCATGCAGATCGACGAGCATCACGACGACGCCCAGGAAGGCGAACCAGCCAGTGACGCCTACCTGACCCGGATTCGCCGCAGCAACATCGATGAAATCCGTGAGATCGTTCGCCCCGATCCCGAGAGCGATCGCCGTTTTGCCGCCGCTGCGCGGATCTCCGAGATCAACTTGGCCTGCTACCGCAGCTTGGTGCAACCGTGGGTACGTGCCTGCGTCACGACCGAGGGCGCACGGTCGCTGGAGCCCCTGCATCCCCTGCGCGTCGGCTACGAACTGTGGTCCGACCGCCAGCCGCTGGCAGCCGCTGTGCAAGAGGCTGCGCAACATGTGCGCGAGCACCGCCAGCCCGTCGCCGAGGCCAATCCTTTCCTGCAACTGCAGGCACAGTTTTCCACCGCTCTCGAACAGACGCTGGATCAATTCCGCGATTGCCGCGACCGGATCTACGCGCAAACCTTTGACACGCTGTACAGCCTGCCGCTGGTGCAGGCCATGGCAGGACAGAGCCTGCACGATGAGGCACCGGCGCGGGCCCATCCCAGCGAGACGCCCGAGCACCGCCAGTATCTGGTGCAAGAATTGACCCGCCTCGAAGGAGCCGTTCACAGCGGTGGGCTGGTGGAAGCAGCCATACGGGCACTGTTCTTCGTGCTGGCCGAGCGTGGCGAGGCCGATGAACGGCATTTTCGCCACGCAGAAGAGCTGGTGCGCCCCCAACTGGGCAACGACTTCGACATGCAGGCCTTCCGCCACCTCGTGCGTCGCCAGGCTTTGCTCATGAGGCTCCACGAGGACGCCGCGGTGTCCGCCATCCCCGGGCTGCTGAACAACGTAGCGCCTGATGACATCCGACAGGTTGCGGGGATGATCGCGCAGGTGCTCGGCAGCGGCGATGCGCTGTCCGCACCAGAGCAAGCCAAGTTGAAGCAGGTGTCTACCCTGTTCGAGCAGGCGATCCGCCGGGCGCAGGCGGCTTCGGCGCCCGCTATGCCCTCTGCCCATGACGCACCCTCTGCGGTCGCGGACACGAAACCCAAGACCTCCTCGCCAAAGCCGAAGGCGCCTCAAAAGACAACCGCGTCCAAGACACCCGCCGCGCCGCAGACAAGACAAACACGGCGAGGAAAAAGCACATGACGACTTCGCCCAAACCGGTCGATGCCACTGCCGATGCATGGCATGTCCTGCGCAACCGCACCTTCGACGAGATCGCCATCGGCGACAGCGCCAGCCTCGAACGCACGTTTTCTTCGCAAGACATCCACATGTTCGCGCTGCAATCGGGTGATGTGGATCCGGAACGTGCCGTGTCCTCAAGCGTTCGGGACACCACGGAGGCCGCGTGTGCCAACGTCTTGATCTCGGCTGTGCTGAGCACACGCCTGCCGGGGCCTGGAACCCGTTATGTCAGCCAGAACCTGTGCTTCCTCGGAGCGGTTCGGCCCGGCGACAGGCTGACCGTGCAGATGCAGGTGACCGGCAAGGACACGGCCAACCACCATGTCACGCTGGCCTGCACCTGCACCAACCAGGAGGGGGTGGCGGTTTTCCAGGGCCAGGTAGAGGTCGTGGCGCCCACTGAGCGCATTGAAAGAACGCGCACCGTGTTGCCGGAAATCCACCCCGATGCGCAGGGCCGTACAGGCCTGCAAAGCCTGCTGGCGCATGTCGCGCACTTGCAGCCGATTCGGGTGGCCGTCGCCCACCCCTGCGATGCCCCTAGCCTGTCCGCCGCGCTCGAAGCACGCCACGCGGGGTTGATCGAACCGGTGCTGGTCGGGCCACGCGCACGGCTGGAAGCAGTCGCCGCGGAGGCCGGGCTGGATCTGGCCGACGTCGCCATTGTGGACGCACCCCACAGCCACGCCGCCGCGCAGCAAGCCGTCGCCCTGGCGGCCACAGGTGAAGTCGAAGCCCTGATGAAAGGGAGCCTGCACACCGACGAGCTGATGTCCGCGCTGGTTTCGGCTGCGGCGGGGTTGCGCACCAAACGTCGGGTCAGCCATTGCTTTTTGTTGCAGACACCTGCCTATCCGCGCCCGTTCATCGTCACCGATGCGGCGATCAATATCGCCCCGAATCTGGAACAGAAGGCAGACATCATCCGCAACGCCATCGAGCTGGCACAGGTGATCGGCGTGCGCGAACCCAAGGTCGCGATCCTGGCCGCGGTCGAGACGGTGAGCCCGACGATGGCGGCCACGCTGGACGCTGCGGCGCTGTGCAAGATGGCCGATCGCGGCCAGATCACTGGCGGCCTGCTCGACGGGCCGCTGGCCTTCGACAACGCCGTCTCCATCGCCGCTGCGCGTATCAAGGGGATCGTTTCCGAGGTCGCCGGGCAAGCTGACATCCTCGTCGTGCCTGACCTGGAGAGCGGCAACATGCTTGCCAAGCAGTTGATCTTCATGGGCGGCGCAGCCAGCGCCGGGATCGTTCTTGGAGCCAAGGTGCCAGTCATTCTGACCAGCCGCGCCGACTCGCGTGATACACGCATCGCCTCATGCGCGATCGCACTGATGCTGGCCCACCACTATCGGCTGTCACCCCCTTGAGCCGACTTATCGGCAACTTATTAACCCCCTCTTTTTAATCCACCCCTTTGGAGGAAACACCATGCAGTACTCATTCTCTGGCCGCGTAGCCCTGGTCACCGGTGCAGGGTCTGGCATTGGCGAGGCCATTGCCCGGCTGCTTGCAAGCAACGGCCTGAATGTCGTCGTCTCCGATGTCAGCGCCGACAATGCGCAGCGCGTCACCAGCCTCATCAACGCCGAGGGCGGCCACGCCGTGGCCAACGTGGCCGACGTGGCATGCATCGATGAGGTCCAGGCTGCCGTGGCCTGCGCGGTCGATACGTTCGGCGACCTTCATTTTGCCGTCAACAACGCCGGTATCGGTGGCGACCAGAGCCCGGCGGGAGAACTGGACCCTGCCGCCTGGCGCCGGGTGATCGATGTCAACCTGAACGGCGTGTTCTATGGCCTGCGCCATCAGATTCCCGCCATCCTTCGTTCAGGAGGTGGTGCCATCGTCAACGTCTCCTCCATCCTGGGGGTGGTGGGCGACGCAGCGAACCCTGCGTACGTCGCAGCCAAACATGGCGTGACCGGGCTGACCCGCTCGGCAGGACTGGCCTATGCGTCCAAGGGAATCCGGATCAATTCGATTCATCCCGGTTACGTGCGTACGCCCATCCTGGATTTCTTGGATGAATCGGCCCTCCAGAAGGCCGTTGACCTGCATCCGATCGGTCGTCTGGGTACATCGGACGAAATCGCCCATGCCGTGACGTTTTTGCTGTCGGAAGGAAGCAGCTTCTTTGCGGGCACCCAGCTCATCGCGGACGGCGGCTACACGGCACGCTGAATCTGACGACGATGAGAGTGCAGGCATACCCGCACACCGTGGCGACGTCACCGGGGCCGGGCAAAAAGAGGACGACATGATGGATGCGACCACGGCCCGCTCCGGACGCCCCGGGCACGGACTGATCCTTGTACTGAACTGCGGTTCATCCAGCATCAAGTTTGCGGTGTTCGATCCCTCGGCCACGCCACTGCCTCGCCAGGCATTGTGGAATGGCAAGGTGCAGGGGATCGGCGGTGCCGATCCGGATTTCGGAGAGACCGGGGTTGCGCCGTTCCCGATCAAACTGGACACGGCACATCCCTATCCTGCCGCGCTGCGCCTCATCCGTGATCGTGTCAGTCAGCGGCTCGACGGTCGCCGGATCGGTGCGGTCGCCCATCGGATCGTCCACGGCGGCAGCAAATATTTCATGCCAGTGTGCGTGGACGAGAATGTCCTGGCCGACCTCAAGGGCTACATTCCTCTGGCCCCGCTACACCAGCCATTCGCACTCGAAGCCGTGGAGATCCTGCTGCGGGAGCAGCCCGATCTGCCACAGATGGCCTGCTTCGACACGGCCTTCCACCACACTTTGCCCCAGGTCGAGCAGATCCTGCCGTTGCCCTATGCCGCATGGGAGCGCGGTCTGCGCCGGTACGGGTTTCACGGCCTGTCGTATGAGTACATGGCGGTGGCCTTGCCCGAGCGCCATGGCGACGCTGCACGGGGACGCACCGTCGTCGCCCACCTGGGCAGCGGCGCCAGCCTGTGCGCCATGCAAGGGCTCAAAAGCATGGCCACCACCATGGGTTTCTCCGCGCTTGACGGCCTGATGATGGGCACCCGCACCGGCGCGCTCGATCCGGGCGCGGTGCTCTACCTGATGGAAATCGAGAAGCTCTCACTGGAGCAAGTGGGGCGCGTCCTCTATCACGAGTCCGGTCTGCTCGGCGTTTCGGGCATCTCGGCCGAGCCGCGCGTCATTGTCCGGCACGAGAACGATGCAGGCGAAACGGGTGAGCGAGCGCGCTTGGCGCTGGCCCTCTACGTGCGCCGCATCGTGCGCGAGATCGGGGCCTTGATTGCTGTTCTGGGCGGCCTGGACATGCTGGTGTTCACGGCGGGTGTCGGTGAACACAACGCCTTCATTCGCGAGCGCATCTGTGCGGCACTGGGTTTTCTTGGCATTGCCCTGGATACCGACGCCAACGCCAGCCACGCAGCGACGATTTCCACCGACCACAGCCAGGTCCTCGTGGCGATCGAACCCACCAATGAAGAGTGGATCGCCGCCAACCATGCGCTGTCCGGCCTGGACAGGGAGAAGGTGCGATGAAGATCGATGCCTTCCATGGATTCACGCTCGCCATTCTGCTGTTGTTCGTTGGCAAGGGCTTGGTAGCGCGTTCGGGCATCTTGCGTCGATACAGCATCCCGGAATCCCTGGTGGGCGGCCTGGCCTGCGCCTTGGTTGTCTTCCTCCTGTACTACGGGATGGGGATCGTTGTCAGTTTCGATCTGGAAGCGCGCGACGCGCTTCTGCTGTACTTCTTTGCCGCTATTGGCCTGAGTACCGACGCCCGCACACTGCGCCATGGTGGACGGCCCTTGCTGATCCTGTCGGGGCTGGCCATCGGGTTCATGGTGCTGCAGAACCTGGCCGGGATGGAGACGGCCCGCGCCTTCGGGCTGGATCCGCGCGCCGGGCTGATGGTGGGTTCGATTTCCCTTACCGGAGGCGTGGGCACCACCTTGGCCTGGTCCGACTACTTCGTTGAAACCCTCGGCATTGCACAGGCGCAGGAACTGGGGTTGGCGGCGAATATGATCGGCCTGATCGCGGCCTGCACCATCGGTGGCCCGATCGCAAGTCTGCTCATGCGCAGGCATCGGCTTCGAGCCTCCGGAGACAGCGCCCTGGAAATTGGCACACTGCACAGCGATGAGCAGCATGCCCGCCTGGACTACTACGGCCTGCTGCTGGCATTGCTCTGGCTCAACTTCGCCTTGATGTTGGGATACGGAATCAATGCCTTGGTCGCGCGTACCGCCGTCACGCTGCCCGCCTTTGTGGGCTGCCTGCTGGCCGGAATTCTCCTGCGCATGGCGGCCGACTGGATGAGGCCAAGTGGGCGCGGACGTTTATGGAACTGGCCGAGCATGCAGCCAGGCATCGCCCTGGTTTCCGACATGTCATTGGGCCTGTTTCTGACCATGGCGCTGATGGGACTCAGGCTCTGGGAACTGCAGCCCGTGCTCGCCTTCATCACGGCGGCGATGCTGGTGCAGATTGCCTTGGTCATCGCATTCGTTTTGCTGATTGTTTTTCGGGCAATGGGCAAGGATTACCAAGCCGCCGTGGTGTGCGCGGGTTTCGGCGGTATTGCGCTGGGATCTACCGCCACTGCCATCGCCAACATGACGGCGGTGACTCGGGAGCATGGTGCGGCACGCGAGGCGTTCATTGTGGTGCCCTTGGTATGTGGGTTCGTCATCGATATTGCGAACGCACTGGTAATCAGCCTGATGGCCGGTTAGGCGAAGCGAAACAGCGGAGCGAGCTGGCAGATGGATACATCGCTGACGCGCTGGCGAGGCGTCGTCGCCCAGGAAATCGCAATCGACTCCCGTTTTCAAGCAAGGGGCTCTTTCTACTTGTGCAGAAATAGAGGTAATACGCTTTGACGAATAAAAAGAACGGCAATATCGACTCAGCCATCAATCCGAAGTTGGATGGGGATGCCCATGTCGCTTGGGCACAGGCTTGGTCGTCTATTTCGCCGGAGACATCGTTGCTCGCGTGGGTGGACTGGGCGAGCCATTTAGCAAACAGTCCTGGCAAGCAAGCCGAGCTTTTGGCGTTTGCAGCCTCCCTGTCCGAGCAATGGATGGCCGTATTGAAGAAGAATCGGGCCAACCCGAACCGGGGAGCCACCGCTCCTGACCGGTCACCTGTCAATGACCGCCGCTTCAACGATTCTGCATGGGATCAATGGCCCTACGACCTTTTCCGCAGTTCATTCGTCAATCAGACCAAATGGTGGGAGCAGGCCACGCAGGGGGTGTGGGGAGTGGATCCGAAACACCAACGCCTGCTGGCGTTTGGCGCCAAACAGTGGCTGGAAATGCTTTCGCCCGCCAACGCTGCGGTTTTCAACCCCGTTGTCCTGAAAAGAACCATCGCAGAGCAAGGCGCCAATCTAGCGCGGGGGACGTCCAACTTTCTCGACGACTTGCGTCGGCAACTATCCGGCCAGCCTCCCGCGGGAACGGAGAACTTCGTCGTTGGGCGCGACGTAGCGGTCACGGAAGGAAAAGTCGTTCTGAGAAATCGACTGATCGAACTGATTCAGTACACGCCCACTACCGAGAAAGTCCATCCCGAACCGATCCTGATCATTCCTGCCTGGATCATGAAGTACTACGTACTGGATCTGTCACCGCATAACTCGCTGATACGGTATCTGGTTGCGCAAGGGCATACGGTTTTTTGCATCTCCTGGAGAAATCCGGATGCTGAGGATCGAGATTTGGGCATGGATGAGTACCTGGAGTTCGGCCTGCATGCAGCGCTGGACGCTGTGACTTCCGTTGTCCCCGGGCATGGAGTCCACGCGGCTGGTTATTGCCTGGGCGGAACGCTACTGGCCATTGGTGCTTCAGCCATGGCGCGTGATGGCGATACGCGGCTGGTGTCGGTAAGCCTGCTTGCCGCACAGACGGACTTCAGCGAACCGGGCGAGCTGAGTCTTTTCATCAACGAGAGTCAAGTGGCGCTGTTGGAAGCCAGCATGGCTCAAACCGGTTATTTGACCTCCGACCAGATGAGCGGAGCTTTTCAGCTACTGCGTTCCTACGATCTCATATGGTCTCGCATGATTGACGAATACCTATTGGGCGATCGCCGGGCAATGACCGACCTGATGGCTTGGAATGCCGATGGGACTCGCCTCCCCGCGAAGATGCATTCGCAGTATCTCCGACGCCTTTACCTGAATAACGATCTCAGCGCGGGGCGTTATCCCGTCACGGGTCGCCCCGTTTCAGTGGGAGACATCGCTGTACCGGTGTTTTGCGTCGGCACTGCCTCGGATCATATTGCGCCTTGGCGCTCGGTTTACAAGCTGCATCTCCTGTCTTCGGCCGAGCTGACTTTCGTGCTGACCACTGGAGGACACAACGGCGGCATCGTGAGCGAGCCCGGCCGAGGTAACCGCCAATATCAAATCCATACCCGCGCGGCCGGTGATGGATACATGGCGCCGGATGAGTGGCAAGCGACGATGCAGACGCATCCGGATTCCTGGTGGCCCGCATGGTCGGCGTGGCTGCGAGAGCGTTCCGGTGATGTTGTTGCGCCTCCGCTCATAGGTGCTGAATCCAGTGGATACCCCACTGTTTGCGACGCCCCAGGGGAATATGTACGCAACTGAATAAGCGTATCCCGCGTCCGCTATTGCGACACGGTATACGCAATATCTGTTCGTCATCCCGTTCTACTCTGATAACTGGAGACATTCATGTACTCAAGAATCCTGGTTCCGCTCGACGGAAGTCCTACTGCCGATTTGGCGCTCCACCACGCTGCGGTGCTGGCACGCCTGAATGGCGCAACCATCGTCTTGCTGCACGTCATCGAGGAGATGAAGCATAGCAACGGCTTCGAGAGGCCGAGGATCTATATTGAAGAAGTGAGGCCGGGCTTCCTGGCGGCCGGGCAGAAGCTGCTGGACGAGGCGGCGCTGCGGCTGAGGCAGGGAGGCCTGGTGGTTGAGACCGTCCTTCTGGAAAGCAACGGCGAGCGCGTCTCGGTGCTCATCGCTCAGCAGGCACTGACTACTCAATGCGAGTTGGTGGTGTTGGGTACCCACGGACGCCGGGGCGTGGACAGGCTGCTGATGGGAAGCGATGCAGAGCAGCTCGCTCGCATCGCACCAGTTCCAGTGATGCTGGTGCGCCAGTCCCAATCGGTCATTGTGACTGCAACCCCTGGGCAGGGTGGCACGCCAGCGTGATGAAAGTTCAGTCCAGCGACCCCGCTGAATGGAGGCTGGAAGTCGCAGCCTCCTTGCTGCTGCTATTGCTGAGCGCCTCCGCACAGGCCCAGTCCTGCCACCAGGACAACCCGCTGCGCTCAACGGGAACGCTCAATCTGCGGATCGACAACGACATGTTCGGCGGCATTGGACAAGATCAAGGCTACTCCAATGGATTTCTCGTCAGCTGGGTCTCCCCCAACCTTGTGGACTATCGCGATGACCCTTGCCTACCCCGTCTCGTCCGTGGGCTGAATCGTTTTCTCACGGTGCTGCAACCCGAGGGTTTTGACGAACAGAACATGACCATCGGCTTCGGACAGATGATGTACACCCCCAGCGACAAAACGCGCAGCGATCTGATCAAAGACGACCGCCCTTTCGCCGGCGCAATGATGTTGAGCCTTGGCTACAACGCGCGGCGCGGCGATACGCTGCGTACCTCACAAATCCGCGTCGGTGTTGTGGGCCCCTCCTCCTTGGCCAGGCAAACCCAGAACTGGTGGCATGACACCATCGGCGTCGACAAATTCAATGGCTGGCGACACCAACTGCGCGACGAGCCTGTGCTGCAGTTGCTGCACGAACGCCGAACACGAGTCTTCAGGCAAGAAGACGTCAGCGGTTGGGGCTGGGATCTGACCCGCCACTGGGGTGGCAGCTTCGGCAACTTCGCCACCTACGCGAATGTCGGTGGAGAACTGCGCTATGGGCTGCGCCTGCCTGATGATTTAGGCACGGCACCGCTACGGCCTGCCGGAGAGAACACCTCGCCCGTGCGCACGACCGCTGGCAGCAACTGGAACGGCCACCTCTTCGTGGCGCTAGACGCTCGCTGGGTTCTGCACGACATCACGTTGGATGGCAATACCTTCAAGTCCGGCCATAGCGTTGATAAGCGGCCACTCGTGGCGGATGTCGGCTACGGCGTCGCGATTACCCAAGGCAACTGGCGCATCGCGATAGCCCGCTACCACCGCACACGCGAATTCCGGGGACAAAAAGAAATCCCGGTCTACGGAACGATCACTGTAGGAAGGAAATTCTGATGCAGATCAGTTCCTTCCTGGACTCAACACGGGCCATCCCGTCGTTATTCGTCGGCACACGTCTGGTTGAAGCACCGACTCCGACCAAGCTCCCGAGTTTCGATAAGCGACCAAGGACAACCCCTTGAGAAAGGAGACAACTGCATGCAACGACTCACTCTTGCCATTCCAGGCAACGAAGATTTCGCCCGACGTCTCTCGCAGACATATGGCAGCGATGTCGGCCGCATCGAAACGCGCCGATTCCCCGATGGCGAGAGCTATGTCCGACTGCATGGCGAAACTGCCGGCCAGGTCGTGGATCTGATTTGCACGCTGACCCATCCTGATCAGCAGTTCCTGCTTTTGGTTTTTGCCGCTGATGCCGCGCGCGAGCTCGGCGCGCGCGAGGTGAATCTGGTTGCACCATACCTGGCGTACATGCGCCAGGACAAGCGATTCCATGACGGCGAAAGCGTGACGTCGCGGTCTTTCGCACGCATGGTCTCATCGACGTTGGACAAGCTGCTCACGGTGGATCCGCATCTGCACCGCTATGCACTCGCATACGCACAGGACATTGGTGACATCGTAAAGATTGAACCTTAGCGCCGTAGATTGACTGGGCTCTTGAACGCTAGATAAAGCACAGCCCGACATTTCATTTGAGAAGGTTGAACGCCCGCATCTCGTGCTCAAAGAACATGTGCAGAAACATCGCTTAAAAGTAGTTTTCAACCGGCGTAGCTTGGAGCAAACAGAAAGAGGTCTGGGGGCGTCTGAATAGGAACATTGCTCATGGAATTGCGACACCTTCGCTACTTCATCGCTTTGGCAGAAGAGCTGAATTTCACACAGGCCGCCGAGCGTTCGCATATTGAGCAGCCACCGCTATCACGTGCAATCAAAGAACTGGAGGAAGAGCTAGGAGTTCTTCTCTTTGAGCGAAACCGCAGAGGAACAAAGCTAACTGCCGCAGGAACTGCGTTCCTGCAAGATACCCGGCGCCTGTTCTCCATATTGGAGCAGGCACGTGAGAACGTCCGAGCTGTAGCAGCCGGAATGCGAGGCAGCCTGCGCATAGCTGTATCCGACGGAGCGCTTGACCCTCGACTATCAGCGTTTCTCGCCCAATGCCGTGCAGAAGAACCGGAATTGGAGGTTCGTCTATCCGAAGTTCCGCTGGCTGACCAACTCCGTGGCCTCCGATCAGGCGACTTCATGCTCGGCTTCGCGCACACCGCGAATGTGGGCGAGGGCATCATTGCTGAGCCAATCTGGGAAGATCCACTGGTCATCGCCATTCCAGCCCGGCACGAGCTGCTCGCCCACAAGGAGGTTCCTCTCCATGAACTTGGTGGCCATCCGCTCGTCCTGTGCGACCCACGGGTTTGCGAGGGCTACTGCCATGAACTGGCGCGACTCCTTGGGCCTCTCGATCACAGGCAAAACGTCGTCGAGCATGTAACCTCTCTGGACATGATGCTCACGCTGGTCGGCGCCGGCTACGGTGTCGGCTTTATAGCGGCGACCAAGATTCCGGCCAGCCAGCGACCGGACGTCGTGATCCGCCCCTTGGCCGTGGAGTCAGCGATCATCACAACCTACCTGCTTCGACCTGACCGTGACGATGTGCCGGTCTCGCTGGAGCGATTTATCATTCGCCTACACGAAGGTTTGGGCGGCTAACGCCTCGACGCCAGCCTCAAGACTCGGCAGCGGAGCTCATGTTGCGCTCCGTTGCAGCCATCAATTCGGTGCCACTGATCTTGAGCGCAGTGGCGACCTTCAATATCACGGCCAAGGAGGGCATGTGCTCCCCCCGCTCAATCTTGCCCATATGCGAACGCTCGATCCCAGCCAGCGCAGCCAACTCCTCTTGGGCAACTTTCTGATCCTTGCGAAACGCGCGCACAGCTTTACCGAAAGCCAGGGCTGGCTCGGCTTTATCGGGTTGTGCCTGGGGGACGACCTCGTTGAACAGTACGCTTCTGCATTAGCAGAAGCGTCGAGCAATGACTAAAATTTAACCACGTCAAATTTAACTCATGCTTATCATGTCGCCTTGTTTTCTTGATCAATTCTCTTCTTGGGGGCTCTTATGCACGATGCCACCAGCCCGCCCCCCGGTCTCAGGCTCGCGGTAGCGCCAGGCGTAGCTTCAGCACAACTTTCGGCGCTTCTCGCACGGCAACGCGCGGAAGAACCAGGCGTCATCCTCAGCTTTCATGAGGTTGCAGGTGACGCTCTGCTTGAGGGACTTCACGAGGGCCGCTACGACGTCGGGGTATCATCGCAAGGGGGCAGCGACCCGGCCCTCATCACGCACCCCCTGTGGACCGAGAACATGGCCGTGGCCATGCCGCCGCAGTTCCGCCTGATCGACCAGGAGATGCTTACCATCACCGATCTTCAGGACTACCCAATCTACCGCTGGCAGGCGGAGACTTGCTCCCTGCTCGATGAGATGCTGGCCTCTCTCATGCCGACGGATCAGAAAATCATCCAGCGGGTGACTTCTTTCGAGATGATGGCGCTATGGGTTGCGGCGGGCTACGGCATCGGAGTATCTGCGCGATCGCGCATCGAGCGTGCCCATGGGTGGGGGATCGCCATGCGCCCCCTCGCCGAAGGCCCCTATGAAATCGTGACCTACCTGCAGCGGCCCCACGCGCAAGCCGACTCCGTTTCGGAGCGATTCGAGCGCAGAGCGCTGCAAGTCACCGGGGCTGACGCCACCACGCAATGACACCCCTATAGCCGGGGCCATGACCCTGGCCATAGGTTGAAGCAGGGATTAAGCCCCCTCAAGCACCGCGGCGCTATCCACCAGCCGACGGACGCTCAGCCGCACATTCTCGGGGACGGGCCGCATGGCAATGACTTCGTGCGCATCCTCATGGCGCTGGTAGTCGCCCATGATGACCCGGATGATCGCGGGCACGTTGGTCGGCGTAACCGCATCAATGGCCGCACGATCCCCCAGGTCGGGGTGAGGCTGGGTCAGCATGCGGTACAGGTCCCACGAATCCGCGTGCGGGCACTGGTTCATGAGCACCTGGGCCAGCTTGTGCTTGAGCGGCACCAGTTGCCAGTCGGGAACCCGCTGCCCCCGGTTGCCCAGGCTGATGGACAGCAGCTTGCCGGCTTTCAGCTCGCGGTTGATCTGGTCCTTGGACTTGCCGGCCAGCTTGCCGAACAGCGGCACGGGCAGATTGTTGGGCGACTCGTAGGTGGCCAGCATTTCCTCGCGCTCGCGCTGGATGGCGGACACTTCCGGCTCCGGGGCATGCACCGGAGGCGGCGGCACCTGCGACAGCCGCTGGAACGTGATTCCGCCGCTGTTTGGGGTCACGACGATGGGCGTGGCCACCACGGGCGGCACGCCGGGTACAGCAGGCTCGGCAGCCGTGGAGACCGCGCCCACCACTTCCTCCACTTCAGCCATAGCCGGCACCCCGTCGATACGGATGGTCAGGTGCGCGCTCGCGGCTTCCACTTCGCCCTGTTCGAGCAGGTCGAGGCGATCGGCCCAGTCCTGCATCATCCGGCGGCGCGGTTCAACATACTTGGCGTGGTTGTAGGCCGAGCTGACCTTGTTCGGGTCGGAGTGCGAAAGCTGCGCGTCCACCCAAATCTTCGGGTAGCCGATTTCGTTGAGCGCGGTCGAGATGGTGCCGCGGACGCCGTGGCCGGTCAGGCGCCCTTCGTAGCCCATGAGCTGCACGGCCTTGTTGAGGGTGTTTTCGCTGATGCGCTTCTTGAGTTCGCTGCGGTGCGACAACAGGTACTTCTGCGCCGGCCGCATCACGCCCAGGAGATAGCGCACGATCTCGATGGCCTGCAGGGACAGGGGCACGACGTAGGGCGGCACGTCCTGCGGCCGCTTGCCGGCCTTGCGCATTTCGTCTTGGAGCTGCTTGACGACCTGCGGCGGAATGATCCACAAGCCGCGGTCGAGGTCGAATTGCTCAGGCTCGGCCAGCCGTAGCTCGCCCGTGCGCACCCCCGTCAGGAACAGCAGCCGGACGCCAAGCTGGGTCTGCCAGCCCCGGGGGTTGTAGAGCCGGAGCTTCTGAAGGAACTCGGGCAGCTCGGGCAGGTGTAGATAGGGGTTGTGGGCCACCGGAGGCTTGGGCTCGGCCACCACGTCCAGGTCCGCGGCCGGGTTGACTTCCAGCCCCTCGGCGATGACCAGGGCATAGCGGAACATCTGGTTGAACCAGGTGCGGACCTTCTCGGCGGTGGTGAACGCCTTGCGCTTCTCGATCGCCGCCACGACGCCCACGAGCTGGGGCCGGCGAATGTCGTAGATCGACATCTTCCCCAGGGTAGGCAACACGTCCTTGTTGAAGATGCGCAGGATCTGCGAAAGCGTGCTTTGACGGCCTTCCTTGAGTTCCTTGCGGCGATGCTCGACCCAGGCGTCGAAGACGTTCTTGAAGGTGTATTCGCCTGCCAGCTTGGCCGCGTGCCGCCGCTGGTCGCGTTCGATCTGGGGATCAATTCCCTTGGCCAGCAGAACCTGGGCCTTGTCCCGCTCGGCGCGGGCCTCGCGCAGGCTGAGGGCGGGATAGTTGCCCAGGGACATGCGCTTTTGCTTGCCCAGCCAGCAGTAACGGAAGATCCACGACTTGCCGCCTGCGGCAGAGACCATCAGGCTCAGGCAGTCGTTGTCGTAGAGGGTGTAGCGTTTGCCGGTGGTCTTGGCCTGCCGGACGATCAGATCAGAGAGTGCCATTTCGAGGCTCCTAAGTGATGACTTAGGCCCTATGCTCGTCATGGTTCCCGCTCAGCCCCAGCAACTATCCGGAAGCCGTCTCACCCGTATTCCTGTGCCTAGATTGGCGCCTAAAAAAGGCTGGCTGTGGGTGGATTTCCGTGGCGCTCGCTGGAATGAAAAAAGGGGCCGAAGCCCCTCTTTTCAACGACTTACAGACGTCAGTAGAAGTCTGTAGATCATAACTTGGAGCGGGAAACGAGACTCGAACTCGCGACCTCAACCTTGGCAAGGTTGCGCTCTACCAACTGAGCTATTCCCGCGGTGTGGGGCGAATGATACAGACTTCGGCAGAGTCGCGCCAGCGCTTTTTAACAATTCCTTTCACACGGGTTGTTTGGCTGTCAGCGCTGGATCTGCAATCCCTGTAGAGCCGAGCCATGCTCGGCTGGGGCTCTACTGGGAAGGCCCTTGCCGATGCTCGGCACTACCTGGCTGCTTTACCGGCAAGGCCCCCGCCGAGCATGGCTCGGCACTACATTCAGCAGCCTTGGCGGTGCTGGCGTACCATCGCGCCTCCATCGCAACACCTGCCCCACCCTGTCCTGATGACCCAGCAAACACACCGCGTGCAAGGCCTGAACAATGATGAGGTGGCCGCCGACTGGCCCGCCATCAATACGACCGAGCTTGCCTGGCTGTGTAATCGCTACCCGCAGCTGGACGCTGGCAGCACCCTGCTATGGCACAGCCCGCGACCGATGTCGGCCGCAGCGATTGTCCAGGGCCCGCACGGCAAGGTCTTCGTCAAACGGCACCACCGACTGGTGCGCAGCGCTACTTGCCTGCAGGAAGAGCACCAGTTCATCACCCACCTCGCCAAGGCAGAGGTGCCGGTTACCCAGCTCCTGCATGACCACAATGGCCACACCGCCACTGAACACCGCGACTGGACCTACGAGCTGCACGCCGTGGCCGATGGCCAGGACCTGTACCGGGATGCCCCATCGTGGACGCTGCTGACCGAAGTCGAACGCGCGCGCGCTGCCGGCCGAATGCTGGCGACCCTGCACCGCGCCTCCTCCAGCTATGACGCGCCCCAGCGCAGCACCCACCTGCTGGTCGCGCGTGATGAGCTGATCCGTGCGAAGGACCCGATCGCGGCCCTCAAGGCCGATCTCGGCAACCGACCTGCCCTGGCCTGCTACTTGTCACGCATTCCTTGGGAGCAACAACTGCAGCGCAGCGTCCTGCCTTGGCACACCGGACTGGCCGCGCGCCTGCTGGCAGAACCTCGGCTCTGGGCCCACAACGACTGGCATGTCTCCAACCTGCTGTGGGGCCATGGCGAGAACGCCATGGAAGTCAGCTGCGTGTTCGACTTCGGCCTGGCCTCCCCCACCAGCGCCCTGTTCGACCTCGCTACCGCCATCGAGCGCAATGCCATCGCCTGGTTGGAACTGGAGCGCGGCACCGAAGCGGTACGTATCGATATCGCACTGGCACTGCTCGAAGGCTACCGCGGGGTACTACCCTTGTCGGCTGAGCGGGTACACCTGCTAGCGGACCTGCTGCCAATGGTGCATTTCGACTTTGCACTGTCCGAAGTCGAATATTTCGAAGGCGTCACCGGCTCCACCGCCAATGCCGATGTGGCCTGGCAGCCGTTCATGCTCGGCCACCCCGAATGGTTCGCCAGCGCCCCTGGCCAGGCTTTGCTGCAGGCGCTGCACGCCGCTGCCTGAAGCGGCCCGACTCGCAAATCATTCGCATTTGTAGTGAAATGACGCCCTGAAGCGGGGGTGCCTGGATTTGCCAGGCTGAGAGAGTCCCTTGGAACCTGATCCGGTTTGCACCGGCGTAGGGAGCTTTGAGCAGCAGCCGCAGCGCCGTCATTGGCGCTGCGCATGCGCGCCTTCGCTTCGTCTCCCTTGTTGCCTGAAGACGAATCGAATGAACCGCTGCCTGCGCCCCACGTTGCTGTCTCTCGCCCTGAGCACCGCCCTGCCGCTGTACGCCAGCGACACCGGCCTTGATGCTGCTGCCGAACACTCCCCGACTGAACTGGCCGCCGTACGCGTGCAGGCCCGCCAACCCGACGCGGACAACTCCCGCGCCAACAGCTTTGGCAGCGGCGACTGGAAAAGCACGCCAGCATCGATGAACGTGCTGGACCGCGACTTCCTCGACCACCAACAGGTGCGCTCGCTGTCCGAGCTGGCCAGCAATGACGCCTCGCTGGGCGATGCCTACGCACCGGTCGGTTATTACCAGAACGTCGCCATCCGCGGCTTTGCGCTGGATACCGCCACGGGCTACCGCTTCAACGGCATGTCGATTGCCGGCGAGCAGCGCCTGGCGCTGGAGAACCTGCAGGCCGTGGAAGTACTCAAGGGCGAAGCCGGCCTCGCTGCCGGCGTGATGGCGCCGGGCGGCATCATCAACTACGTCGGCAAGCGTCCGGCGGAAGTGCGCACCGTCACCCTGGGCACCGACAACGAAGGCTCGCGCTATGCCGCCATCGACGTCGGCCACTGGCTGACCCCACGCATCGGCCTGCGCTTCAACGCCGCCTGGGACGACAGCGCGTCCTATATCGAACATGCCGATGGCCGCCGCAATTTCTACTCGCTGGCGACCGACTGGCTGATCGGCGAGCGCGGCAAGCTCGAAGTGGATGCCAACTACCAGACCAGCGCGCAGCGCTCGGCTTCCGGCTACCAGCTGCTGGGCGCGAGCAAATTGCCGACCGGCGTGGACCGTGAGCAATTGCTCGGCTATCAGCCGTGGCAGAAGCCAGTAGGCATCGCCAGCACCAATATCACCGCGCTGCACACCTACGATTTCAACGCCAATTGGCAGTCACGCGTTGCCGTCAGCCACAGCCGCACGGTGATCGACGACAACGTCGCCTTTGCCTATGGCTGCTACTACGCCGCGCAATGCGCCGATGGCAGCGTGCCCGGCAATTATTTCGCCCCCAACGGCGACTACGACATCTACGATTACCGCAGCCCGGACGACACCCGTCGCAATCAGGAACTGCGCGCCGAGCTGCGCGGCAGCTTCGACACCGGCAGCATCGGCCATCACCTGATCGTGGGTGCCGACCAGTTCCGCCGCACCGTCGACAAGCGCCGCAACGTCAACGAGTACGTCGGCACGGTCAACATCCACGACAAACAGCCACCGGTGTTCGAGCCCTCGCCGCTGATGCCGGGTGCGTCCGCACGTCGCCTGGACAGCCGCCAGACCGCCGTATTCGCGTTGGACCGCATCCAGCTCAATGAAGACTGGCAGTGGCTGGCCGGCGGCCGCTACGTGCGCCTGGACGAACGCGCCTACGACAAGCGTGGCAATCCAGAACGTCGTAGCCGCCTGTCGCGCTTCCTGCCGCAGACTGCGGTGATGTGGAAGGCCAGCGACAGCATCAATGCCTACGCCAGCTATGTCGAAGGCATCTCGCTGGGTCAAGAGGCACCGTTCTGGACTGCGAATGCCGACACCTTCCTGCCGGCAGTGCAATCGCGCCAGCTCGAAGTCGGTGTGAAGTATGCCAGCAGCGAGCAGTTGACCCTGGGCGCAGCACTGTTCCGCATCACCCAGCCGTACCAGTACGCTAAGCCCGACAACAGCGATGTCGGCTACACCTTTGTCGAGGAAGGAAAACAGGCGCACATCGGCCTGGAGCTGACCGCCAATGGTCAGCTCACCGATGCACTGCAGATCATCGCCAGCGCCAGCGTGCTGCAGGCGCGTGCGCGCGACACCGGCACGCCGAGCTACGAAGGCCACCAGCTGGTCAACGTACCCAAGCTGCGCACCAGCGTGCACCTGAGCTATGCACTGCCCTTCGTCGAAAACCTGGACCTGACCGGCGGCTGGCGCTATGCCTCGGCCAATACCGCGCGTGCTGATGGTGCAGTACGCGCACCGAGCTACAACGTGTTCGACGCCGGCCTGCGCTTCCAGCACCAGCTGCAAGGCCACGCAGTGAGCTGGAATCTGTCGGTAGACAACCTCTTCAACCGCTTCTACTGGCGCGACACCGGCAGCAGCATGGGCGATTACTACCTGTTCCCGGGTGCACCGCGGCAGGCGCGCGTATCGGTGAGCTTCGCGCTGTGAACAGCGCCACGCTCGAATGGTCGGCCGCGCTGTGCAGCATCCTCGGCGTCTGGCTGATGGCGCAACGGCGGATGATCGCCTGGCCGGTTGGCCTGTTGTCGGTTGCGCTGTACGCATTGGTGTTCGCCGAGGCCAAGTTGTATTCGGACACGCTGCTGCAGCTCGCCTTTGCCGTCTTCCTGATCTATGGCTGGATCAACTGGCGGCGCCACGCCATCGACGAAGGCAGCGTGCGCATCGTGCCCTTGTCACGCAGCAAGATGCTGCGCGACCTGGGCATTGGCCTGCTTGGCGGCATCGCACTCGGTGCCGGCATGCACAGCTTCACCGATGCATCGCTGCCGTGGCTGGACGCGATGCTGACCGGATTGAGCCTGGTCGCGCAGTGGTGGCAGGCACGTCGCCACACCGCCACCTGGTGGCTGTGGATCGTGGTCGACGTGGTGTACGTGGGCGCGTATCTGTTCAAGTCACTGCACGTGACGGCCGCGCTATACGTGTTCTTCCTCGGCTTGGCGGTGATCGGACTGCGCGCATGGAGTGCGGCTGCCAACTCACCTACTCCAGAGCCGGTGCCGCACGGCGCTCGCTGAGCGATCCCTCGCATTGCCACTGCTGCCGGCACCGGCAGCAGCTGGCTGAAGGCAAATTGCAGACAATAAAAAAGGCCCCGTCAGGGGCCTCCTTTTTACCTGCAGAAATCACAAGGACTCTGCCGGTCATTATCTGGAGCGGGAAACGAGACTCGAACTCGCGACCTCAACCTTGGCAAGGTTGCGCTCTACCAACTGAGCTATTCCCGCGGATTGAATGCAGCACCTGCGAAACAGAGCGCCAACATTCGAGATGTATTGCAAGACTGGAGCGGGAAACGAGACTCGAACTCGCGACCTCAACCTTGGCAAGGTTGCGCTCTACCAACTGAGCTATTCCCGCAGGCTTGCTACATCTATTTACTCATCGAAGCACGAATGAACATGACTCGATGCTTGAAACTGGAGCGGGAAACGAGACTCGAACTCGCGACCTCAACCTTGGCAAGGTTGCGCTCTACCAACTGAGCTATTCCCGCTTGGGAGGCGAAATTCTACATGCATTGGCCGCGGTGTCAACAGCCTGTTCACTTTTTCACTGCACTATTGCGCGCGGCTTTTTCGTCTTCACGCAGGCTCGGCCAGGCCGCACGCAGGTACTGCAGCGCAGACACCAGAGTCAGCAAAGCGGCGATGGCCAACATCCAGTCGCCAATGTGGAAAACCGGCTCGCCCATCCAGATGGTTTTGTACGAGGTATTGGGCGACACCGAGTACAGCAGGCACAGCAACGCCACCATCTGCGCGGTGGTCTTGACCTTGCCGATCATCGCCACCCGCACCTTGGCGCGCTGGCCGATCTCGGCCATCCACTCGCGCAACGCCGACACCGCGATTTCACGGCCGACGATCACCGCCGCCCAGAACGCCATCCACGGCGTCGGATGCCCCTGCACGATCAGGAACAGGGCCACCGCCACCATCAACTTGTCCGCCACCGGGTCCAGGAACGCACCGAACGCCGAATGCTGCTCGTACTTGCGCGCAACCCAGCCGTCCAGCCAATCGGTGATCGCCGCCAAGCCGAAAATCGCCGCCGAGGCGAAATTGGTCCAGGCGTAGGGCAGGTAGAACACCAGCACCAGCACCGGGATCATCAAGATCCGCAGCAGTGTCAGCCAGGTGGGGATGGTCAATTTCATTACAGCATTACTCCGCCGCCGGATCGGGTACCGACAGACCATGAAGGTTAGCGTAGATACGTGCAGCGAGGGCGGCATTGATGCCTTCCACGCGGGCGATTTCGGCCTCGCCTGCCGCCTTCAAACCGGCGATGCCACCGAAATGCTTGAGCAGGCTGGCGCGCCGACGCGGGCCGATACCGGGAATATCTTCGAGTTTGCTGGTCATGCGCACCTTCTGCCGACGCCCGCGGTGACCGGTAATGGCAAAGCGATGGGCCTCGTCACGCACCTGCTGGATGAACTGCAGGGCCGGGGACGCCGCGCCGGGGCGCAGCTCACGGCCATCAGGCAGCACCAGCGCTTCGTGGCCGGCGCGGCGCTCCACGCCTTTGGCCACGCCTACCAGCATCACCCCTTCCACACCGAGGTCAGCCAGCGCCGCCTGTGCCTGCGCCAACTGTCCGGCACCGCCGTCGATCAGCAATACATCCGGCAACACCCCGCCCTCTTCTACCGCGCGACGGAAGCGCCGGTCGATGGCCTGGCGCATGGCGGCGTAATCGTCACCCGGCTCGATGCCACTGATGTTGTAGCGCCGGTACTGCGCGCGCACCGGGCCGGCGGCATCGAACACCACGCATGAGGCCACCGTGGCCTCACCCATGGTGTGACTGATATCGAAGCACTCCACGCGCTTGACCGGCTCGGCCAGCCCCAGCATCTCGCGCACGGCTTCGCTGCGCGCCTGCTGCGCACCGACGCTGTCCATCTCGGCAACCAGGGTGATCTGCGCGTTGCGACTGGCCAATTCCACGTACCCGGCGCGTTCGCCACGCACATTCCACTTCAGCGCCACCTTGCGCTCGGCCGACGCGCTCAGCGCAGCCTCGATCATCTCCGCGTCCGGAATCTGCCGATCCAACAACACTTCCGCCGGCGGCTCATGTTCGACGTAATACTGCGAGACAAACGCCGCCAACACTTCTTCGGCACTGTCTTCGCCATTGGTGCGCGGGAAGAACGCGCGCGTACCCAGATTGCGGCCATCGCGGAATGCCAGCAGCATCACGCAGGCGCTGGCGCCCTGGGTTGCACAGGCCAGCACGTCAAGATCGGCTGCGCGCCCGTCCACGTACTGGCGGTTCTGCATGCTGCGCAACGAAGCCACCAGATCACGCAGCCGCGCGGCACGCTCGAATTCCAGTGCATCGCTGGCCTGCTGCATCGCCTGCATCAGTTCTTCGGCGAGCTGATCGCTCCTGCCTTCCAGAAACATCGCTGCGCGCCGCACCGACTCGTCGTATTCGGCCTGTGGCACCAACTCCACGCACGGCGCGCTGCAACGGCCGATCTGGTACTGCAGGCAGGGCCGCGAACGATTACGGAACACGCTGTCCTCGCAGCTGCGCAGCTTGAACAGCTTGTGCATCAAATTCAGCGTTTCGCGCACCGCGCCGACGCCCGGATACGGCCCGTAATAGCGTCCGGGCAGCGCACGCGGACCGCGATGCAAAGCAATCCGCGGCCATTGCTCGCGGGTCAGCAGCACCTGCGGATAGGTTTTGTCGTCACGCAGCGAGACGTTGTAACGCGGGTTCAGCGACTTGATCAGCTGGTTTTCCAGCAGCAGCGCTTCAGCCTCGGTGCGGGTGACGGTGACATCCATCCGCGCCACCTGAGACAGCATCATCATGATGCGCCGGCTCTTCGGCGAGCCATTGAAGTAGCTGCCTACGCGTTTGCGCAGCGCACCGGCCTTGCCCACGTACAACAAGGTGTCGTCGGCAGCGTACATCCGGTACACACCTGGCGCGGTACTCAGTGCCGCAGCGAAGGCCTTGCCATCGAATTCATTGGCAACTACGGCGGTCATCCTTCAATCGGCACTTCACTCAGTTCGCCGCTGAGTGGATCAAAACGCAGCACTGCGTGTGCGTCGGCTTCGGCAATCCAGATCGCGCCTGCAGCCACCGCCAACGCAGCCGGGCCATGCAGACGACGCGGCAGATTGACCGTGGACAGATCACCACCGCCCAGGCGCAGGGTGCGCAGCGAGCCATTGCCGGCATCGGCAATCCACAACAGCGGTGAATCCGGCCCCATTGCCAAGGCCAACGGATACTGCAGACGTGCACGCAGGCGTGGGCCATCAACATTGCCCGACTCCCACGGCCCCTGCCCGACCAAGGTCTGCACCAGGTCGCCACGCAGCTGCACCGAACGAATCGCCGAACCCAGCGCGTCGCAGACGTACAACGCCTGCTGGACCGCAACCAGACTGCAGGGCTGCGCAAATGCGGCCAGATGGCCACTGCCATCGCGCACTTCCACCGCGCCGGCACCGGCACGCCAGCGCAGCTCGCGCGTGCCCAGGTCATAGCTCCAGATGTGGTTGTCACCGGCCATCGCGATATGGATCTGGTTATCCGCCACCGCAACTGCCGCAGGGTGATTGAGCGGGCTGTCCCAAGGCTGGGCCAGCACACCGGCGCGCGGGTCACCGGCACGGCCATTGCCGCACAAGGTATCCACCTGCCCGCTGATCAGATTGATGCTGCGCAAGGCGTGGTTGCCGGTATCGGCCACGTACAGGATCTCGCGCACCAAAGCCAAGCCCTGCGGGCGGTTGAACGCCGCCTCGCCGGTGCCGCCATTGATCAGATCGGCGCTGCCCAGGCCGAACTGACGCAGAACGCGGCCGTTATGGGTGCACTCGAGAATTCGATGGTGACCGGTGTCGGCCACGTACAGGCGATCTGCGGTAGCCACCAGTCCGGCCGGAAACAGCAGCGGGAGGCGCGGCTCGGCGTTGATTTCACGGATGCCGTAGGCATCATCGTCCAACGGGCGTGTCATGCCTTCGCCCAGACTGTTCAAGGCCCGCTCCAAGTCACCGGTCGCGCCCACCAGCCGCTCCTGTTCCTGCCCATAGGCATCGAGCATCAGCAGGGTTGGCCAGGACTGTACGTCGAACCGGCGCCAGGCATCCCACTGCGCGTCCAGCACGATGGGGGCACTGATGCCCTGCCGGCGCAGCAGCTTCAGCGCTTGCTGCGGTTCACGCTCGAACTCGAAACGCGGCACCTGCACCACCAGCAGCTGCACCTTGCCAGGGTTGCGTGCCTGCCAGCGCATGACCTCGGCCAGCCGCTGCATGCACCACACCGAGGCGCCATTGACGAAGGCCAGCACCAGCGGGCGGCCGCGCATGTCCTGCAGGGTCGCAGGCGCTGCGTTCAGCCAGATGCCAGACGTGGGCAGTTCCGTTACGCGGGTTTCGTTCATGCTGGGATTATGCCGGAGTCATCGCGCCGCGACAGGCGGCGCACTGTGGCCTGGGCCGCAGTATCGAGCAGTGCCCAGCTGTGCTCGAAATCTCCCACGTCACCGTAATAGGGATCCGGCACCACATCCGCTCCATCAGTGCCCGCCCACGGCAGCCACAACACCGCGCGCGCTTCGAAGCCGGCCGGGGCCAGCTCCCGGGCGTCACGCAGATTGTCGCTATCCGCGCACAGGATCAGGTCGTACTCCTCGAAATCCTCGACCAGCAGCTGACGGGCGCGTTGAGCGGAGATGTCCACGCCGTGTTGGCGGGCACAGGCAACGGCACGTGGATCCGGACCGCGCCCGGCATGCCAATGGCCCGAGGTGCCGGCCGAATCAACCTGCACCCAGTTGTTCAACCCCGCCTCGGCAATCCGCATGCGCAAAACCCCTTCGCCCATCGGTGAGCGGCAGATATTGCCCAGGCAGACCACCAGCAGCTTCATTGCCCCGCCCTCATCTGCGCCTCGGCGCGATGCAGATCTTCCGGGGTGTCGATTCCCGGCGGGAACGGCGCCGGCGACAAGGCCACCGCGATACGGAAACCAGCTTCCAGCACCCGCAGCTGCTCCAGCGATTCGATCTGCTCCAGATTGCCCGGCGGCATGGCGGCAAACTGCTGCAGGAAACCGGCCCGGTAGCCGTAGATACCGATATGCCGCAGCCACTGCCCCGCCGGCAGCACATCGCGGCTGGTGGCGAAACCATCGCGATGCCAGGGAATCGGCGCGCGGCTGAAGTACAGGGCATCGCCCTGCGCAGTCCGCACCAGTTTGACCACATTGGGATCAAACAAGGTTGGAGCATCCTCCACCAACGTCGCCAGTGTCGACATCGGCGCGCCACTGTCAGCAAGCGTCTTCGCCACCGCCTGGATTCCCACAGCCGGAGCAAACGGCTCGTCGCCCTGCAGGTTGACCACGATCACATCGTCGGCCCAACCGGCCTGACGGGCGCATTCGGCCAAGCGGTCGGTACCGGAGGCATGCGCCGGGTCCGTCATCGCCACATGGATGTCGGGCAATCCAGCCACCGCTTCTGCAATCCGCACGTCATCGGTGGCCACCCACACCTCGCGAGCACCCGCGTCCAAGGCCCGACGCGCCACATGCAGCACCATTGGTTCCCCGGCGATCAGCGCCAAGGGCTTGCCGGGCAAGCGCGTGGATGCATAACGGGCCGGAATGGCCACCACGAATTCGGGAATCCTGCTCATCTCAACTCCTTACCAACACACGCAACAACGGCCTGTCTCAGCCGCGGGAAAGCTTACCCAGGCGATCCAGCAAGGCCACCCAGAACGCAGCCGGCAACTCGGCCTGCAACGGCACCGAGTAGTGCCACGCCGTGGCGAAGCCCTGGCATTTGACCGCGTCCTTCTCGGTCATCAGTACCGGCAATTCGCTGCCGAAGGACAAGTCTTGCGGCGTGTAGCGATGATGATCGGCAAAGGCATGCGGCACCACGCCGATATCGCGGCTGCGCAACATCTGGAAAAACCGCTGCGGATTGGCGATGCCGGCCACCGCGTGCACGCGCAGCCCGGCAAATGCCTTCAAGGGTTTGTCACGGCCGCCCTTCAGCGGCCGCGCCGAATTGATCGACAGGCGCATCGCCCACTCGCCAAAGCCGGAATCTTCCGTCTGAGTGGACGCATCACTGGTCTGTCCGAGATTGACCACGCGGAAGTCGCAATGCGCTGCGCGCGACACCGGTTCGCGCAGCGGCCCGGCCGGCAACAACCGACCATTGCCGTAGCGCCGCACCGCATCCACCACTTCGATCTCGATATCCCGCGCCAGCCGGTAGTGCTGCAGGCCGTCATCGCAGACCACCACATCACAGCCGGCTTCCAGCAAAGCCTTGGCCGCGGCGACCCGATCCTTGTCCACCCGCACCGGCACGCCGCTCTTCCAGGCGATCAGCACCGGCTCATCACCGCCCAGACCCACGTCCATATCTGCGGTCACCCAGCGCGCCGTATCAGCCTCATCGCGGCCGTAACCGCGACTGGCGACACCGGGTTTCCAGCCTGCTTCGCGCAGGCGGTTCACCAGCTCGATGGTCAGCGGGGTCTTGCCGGTACCGCCAGCAGTGATATTGCCGACCACGATCACCGGCAGCGGTACCTGCCGGGTACGCATCCAGCCACGTCGGTACAGGCTGCGGCGCAGGCCGGTTACTGCGCCATACAGTGGCGCCACCAGTCGTGCCAGCAGCGGCACCGGTGCGTCGCCATACCAGTAGGCCGGCGTTTGCGGTCCTAGCTTGGCCATCATTCCTGCCTATCGCGGAACTGCATGCTATGCAGGTGTTCGTACAGACCGCCCATCGCCAGCAGTTCAGCATGGGTTCCCCGCTCGACAATGCGCCCCTGATCCATCACCAACACCTGATCGGCGTGCTCGATGGTGGACAGGCGATGCGCGATGACCAGCGTAGTGCGGTCTGGCATCAACTTCTGCAGTGCGTCCTGCACCAGCCGCTCGGATTCGTTGTCCAGTGCAGCGGTAGCTTCGTCCAGGATCAGGATAGGCGCGTCCTTGAGCATTGCGCGGGCAATCGCCAAGCGCTGACGCTGGCCACCGGACAGGCGACCGCCCTTTGCCCCAACCGGCGCATCAATACCCTGCGGCAGCTGCTCAACGAACTCGCTGGCGTTTGCGCCATCGATTGCCCGCTGCAACTGCTCGGCGCTGCGCTCCTGCAGCTCACCATAGGCGACGTTCTCGGCAATGCTGCCATTGAACAAGGTGACCTGCTGTCCAACCAGGGCGATCTGCCGACGCAGATCGGCCAGCTTGTAGTCCTGCAACGGGTGGCCATCGAGCAGGATTTCGCCCGCCTCGATCTCATAGAAACGTGGAATCAGCTTGATCAGGGTCGACTTGCCACTGCCGGAGCGGCCAACGATGGCGGTTACCGTGCCCGGGTTGGCAACGAAGCTGATGTCTTCCAGCGCCGGCCTGGTCTGCCCCGCATAACGGGCAGTGACATGGCGGAACTCCAACAGGCCCTTGGCGCGCTGGAGCGACAGATTGCCCCTATCCACTTCGTCTTTAGCGTCAAGCACATGGAACAGGCGCTGCGCCGAGGCAATGCCGCGCTGGGTCATGTTCTGTACGTTGGTCAGCTGCTTGAGCGCCGGAATGATCGCCAGCATCGCCATCAGCAAGCCGACAAAGTCGCCCACCGTCAAACGCCCGGCAGCTGCTTCGTGGCCAGCGATGAGCAACAGCGCAGCCAAGCCGACCGCACCGATCAACTGCACCATGCTGGAAGAAATGCTGCGCGTAGCCTCAACTTTCATCGCCAGCCGCAGATTGGTATTGGCCAACCCGGTATAGCGATCCAACTCAGCCGGCTGCGCACCGAATATTTTCACTTCCTGATGGCTGGACAGGGCCTGATCGGCTGCCTGCAGCAGATCAGCACCGCTCTCCTGGATACGATGACTGATGCGCCGGTAGCGCTTGGCCACGATATTCATCACCCAGGCCAATGGTGGCGCCAGCACGAAGATCGCGAGCGTCACCTGCCAGCTGTAGTACAGCATCACTGCGAGGGAACCCAGCGCCTGCAGTGATTGCTGCAGCACCACCTTCATCGCATCAATCGCGGCCTGTGCCACTTGATCACTGTCCGAGCCCAATCGCACCAGCATCGACGGCACCGGCTCGGAGTCGAAACGCTGCCCTGGCAGCCGCAGGTACTTACCCAGCACCAATACCCGGAAATCACGGGCGATGCTGCGCGCGGCCTTGCCCATGCCCATGTCGGTCAGGTAACCGGCCACACCACGCAGCAGGAACAAACCAATGACGGCCAACGGCATCCACTGGTTGATGTCCTTCGGGTTCACCAGGCTATTGGTGATCGGGCTCATCAAGATCAGGAAGCCGCTGCCTGCACCAGCCTCGATCAACATGCCCAGGCCCGCCATCAACAACAGCGGCCGATAGGGCTTGGCGAAGCTCAACAAGCGCTTGTATATCTTCCAAGCCGAGTCGTTATCACTCATCGTTTGGCTTCCGGTGCGGTTGCAATCGCGATCCGGCGAAAGCCGAGTTGACCCAAGGCGTCCTGCGCGGTGACCACGGCTTGATAGGGCGTGCGTGCATCAGCGCGCAGCAATACTGTCTGTTCGCGATCGGCACCGGCCAACTGCGCGATGATCTGCTTCAGCGACTCAATGTCGGTGCGCAGCACTTCCTGATCGTTGACGAAGTAGCGGCCATCGGCGTTGACCAGCACGCTCAGCGAACTCTGCGGAGAACTGGTCTTCTGGTCGCTGGCCGTGGGCAACTGCACCTGCAGCGTCGAGCGCGCATCAAAGGTGGTGGTGACCACGAAGAAGATGATCAGCACCAGGATCACATCGATCAAGGGCACCAGATCGATATGTGGCTCATCCTGGGTGCTATTGCTACCAATCCGCATGGGCTCAGGCCTTCTCGGTTGCCGCCGGGCGCGGCGCAGCAGCTTTGCTGGCGGCCATTACCGCTGGGCGACCATCAAGTGCATCCAGCAACGCGCTGGCTTCCTGCTCCATCTCGATCACATAGCCATCAATCAGGCCACGGAAGTAACGATGGAACATCAAGGCCGGGATCGCCACCATCATGCCGGTTGCGGTACACACCAAAGCCTTGCCGATGCCGCCAGCGAGCTGCCCGACATCGCCAACGCCGTGATCAAGAATACCCAGGAACATCTGGATCATGCCGACCACCGTGCCCAACAAGCCCAGCAACGGGCCGGCCGAAGCGATGGTGCCAAGTGCATTGAGGAAACGGCCCATCCTGTGCACCAGGTGGCGACCAGTGTCTTCGATGCGCTCACGGATCTGGTCACGCGGGCGGTTGCGCGCCTCAAGCGCGGCCGCCAGCAACGCGCCCAACGGCGAGTTGGCGCGCAGGGAGTCAATATGTGAGGCATCCAGCTTGCCGCGCGCGGCCCAGTTGCGGACCTCCTGGCCCAGACCCGGCGGCAGCACCTCGTTGCGGCGCAGGCTCCAGAAACGCTCCAGGACGATCGCCAGCGCCAGCACGCCCAACAACAGCAACGGCACCATCGGCCATCCGCCGGCTTTGACCAATTCCCACACGTTTCAACCCTCCGGCGCCGTGGCCGTGTATTTGATGTCAGATAGGATAGCAGCCGCCCGCACCCGCTCAGCGGCATCCCATAGCCTTGAACGCCAGATTCTGCGCTCACGCAGCTGTAAACCCTCCTTGCCCAGCCAGACGTGCAGCGCCCCGCTCCCTGCCGTGGTCAGCACCTCGGCCCCTGAACGCTGCCAGCGCGCCACCACATCATGCCGAGGGTGGCCGAAACGGTTGCCATGGCCGCTGGAAATCAGCGCCAGGCGTGCGTCGGTCGCTGCCACAAAAGCATGACTGGAAGAGCCGCCGCTGCCATGGTGCGCCACCAGCACCACCTCCGCGCGCACTTTTACCGGCGCTTGCTTGAGCAGGCGCTGCTCGATCACCTCGCCGATGTCGCCAGTCAACAACGCGGCCCCGTAAGCGCCCTGTACCCGCAACACGCAACTGGACTCATTGCCCAGATACGGAAACTCCGGCGTGGGGTGCAGAAACTCAAACAGCACCCCATCCCATTGCCATGCCTGACCTGCCTCGCAGCTAGATTCGGCACCCGCGCCCAAGGCCAGTCCTGGCGGCATCAATACCTGCGCAGGAGGCAGGACGCCCTGCACCGCCGGCAACCCGCCAGCATGATCATGATCGCCATGACTGACCACCAGCCGGTCCAGACGAGGCACGCCCAAGGCACGCAATGCAGGCACCACCACCCGGTCGCCGGCATCAAAGCCGTCAGCTACCGCCGGTCCGGTGTCGAACAGCAGTGTGTACTGACGGGTACGCAGCAGCACTGCCAAACCCTGCCCTACATCCAGCGTGACCAACTCGAACTCGCCGAACCCTGGCCTGTCGCGCGATGGCAGGCATAGCGGCAACCACAGCAGGACCGCCAGGCACTTGCCCGGAACCCCTGCCGGCAGCAACAGCCACACTGCGCCGAGCAGCGCCATAGGCAAGGCGAACCACACCGGCTCGGGCAGCCACCACAATGAATAGCGAGCACTACCCAGCAGCTGGAACAACGGCCAGCTCAGATCGAAGCACCATGCCGAGGCCCGCCAGACCAAGCCGCCCGCACCACTGCAGATCGCCTCCAGTGCCGTACCGATAAGCGCCAGCGGCACCACCACCAGACTCCACCAGGGAATTGCGACCAGATTGGCCAGCGGACCGATCGCCGAGGCTTGGCCGAACAGCATCACGGTCAGCGGCAACAGGCCCAGCGTCGCAACGCGCTGCGCCGACAAAAACCCGCGCAGCCAATGTGTGCGCTCGGGAAGGCACCACAGCAACCATGCAACTCCGGCAAAGCTGAGCCAGAAACCCGCAGTCAGCACCGACAACGGCGCCAGCCACAGCACAGCCAAGGCCGCCAGCGCCAATGCGCCGGCCACATCAACCGGTCTGCGGCCAAGCCGTGCCAGCACCACCACCGCAACCATCAGCACGGTGCGCACCGTTGGCAAGCCGAACCCAGCGACTGCCGCGTACGTCGTGGCCCCGAGCAGCGCACCAATGGCAACAGCTTGCGGACGCGGACAATAGCGGCCGCACCAAGGCAGCAGGCGCCAGAGCCCTGCCACCAACCACGCTGCAAACAGTGCAACCATGCCGACGTGAAAACCCGAGATGGCTATCAGATGGGTCAAGCCGGTTGCGCGCAGCACCTGCCAGTCGCCTTCGCCTAGACCGCGTGTATCGCCCAGCGCCAAAGCCTGTACATAACGCGAGGATGCAGCCGGCACTTGCACCGCGATTCTTGCCGCCATGCGTTCACGCCACGCGCCAAGGCCAGCAGCTGTCGATAGCAGCTGCGGCGCGGGCGACTGACGGACAATACCGCTGGCAGCGAAGCCTTGCGCCAGAGCATGTCGCTCCGCGTCAAAGCCACCTGGATTGACCAATCCCCGTGGTGCACGCAAACGCAGGTTCAATTGCCAACGTTCGCCCGCATGCACCTGCATTCGTGGACCAGATTCTGTCGCACCGAAGTCGTCGTACCAGGCGACCTGCACCACGCGCCCGCGCAGGTCGGCAGGGACATCCGTCCTGGTGTCTACGCTTAGTTGAAAGCGGGTACGACGGATCTCGTGCTGGGGAAGGCTGCTTACAACGCCTGTCACAGTGATTTCCCGGGCCTCCCTGTGCGCTGCCAGCTGCTGATCCAAGCCCCAGCCTGCATGCAGGCAAGTCCAGCCCAAGCCGGCCAGCAACGCACCCAGCCAGCGCCAGCGCGGTGTTGCCAGCCAAAACAGCACTCCCGCCAATAGTGCGGCCCAGCGCAACCATACGGGAGGTAACGTCGGCGCCAGGACTGCCATGCAGATACCGGACAGAAAGCAGGCAGCTACGGCCTTTCCGGAAAACGCGATGATTGAGTGATGTTGAATCGCACTACCCGCACTTCGCTGAGCTGCCATATCCGCCCCCATTTACACCTTGAGGAATGCTGGCAGGCGCGTGTTCGCACGCCATCGGCAGGAGCAGGTGATGGCGGATCAGGGATAACGGGTAGCAACTGTAGAGCGCAGCCATGCTGCGCTGGGTCAGGCCCGCAACAGCCTTGTAGGAGCGGCATCGGCCGCGAAGCCGATAGTCGATCAGATTGCAGGCACGGCCTGCGTTTCACTGCTGTCAGCTTCGCGGCTGATGCCGCTCCTACAAAACCTGATGGATTGTCGGGAATGCCTCTGCCGAGCATGGCTCGGCACTACGGGTGCTCGCACGCCATGCCATGTGGGAGCGGCATCAGCCGCGAAGCTGGCAGTAACGAAACTTCGGTGATGCCCGCGATCTGGTCGGCTCGCGGCTTCGCGGCTTATGCCGCTCCTGCAAAACCTGACGGATCACCGGGACGGCGTCTGCCGAGCATGGCTCGGCACTACAGGAGGAGGGATGGCGGGCCGTCCAACTGCTGTTTTCCGGGCAAAAGAAAAGCGGGCACATGGCCCGCTTTTCTCTCAGCGATACAACACCGCAGCCTTATTCGGCCGGGGTGCCCTCGCCTTCTTCAACGGCCTTCATCGACAGGCGGATACGGCCCTGCTTGTCGACTTCCAGCACCTTGACCTTGACCAGATCGCCTTCCTTCAACACGTCGCCAACCTTCTCGACGCGGTCGCTGGAGATCTGCGACACGTGGACCAGTCCGTCCTTGCCCGGCAGGATGGTGACGAATGCACCGAAGTCCATGATCTTGGCGACCTTGCCTTCGTAGATGCGGCCCGGCTCGACGTCCGAGGTGATCTGCTCGATGCGGGCTTTGGCGGCCTGGGCAGCGGCATTGTTCACCGAAGCGATGGTGATGGTGCCATCGTCCTGGATGTCGATCTGGGTGCCGGTTTCCTTGGTGATGGCCTGGATGGTGGAACCACCCTTGCCGATCACTTCGCGGATCTTGTCCGGGTGGATCTTGATGGTCAGCAGACGCGGCGCGTAATCCGACAGCTCGGCACGCGGGGTGGTCAGGCCATGGGCCATTTCACCCAGGATGTGCAGACGGCCAGCCTTGGCCTGCTGCAGTGCCTGCTTCATGATCTCTTCGGTGATGCCTTCGATCTTGATATCCATCTGCAGGGCGGAGATGCCCTCGGCGGTACCAGCGACCTTGAAGTCCATGTCGCCCAGGTGATCTTCGTCACCCAGGATGTCGGACAGGACGACGAAACGCTCGCCTTCCTTGACCAGACCCATGGCGATACCTGCAACCGGCGACTTGACCGGCACGCCGGCGTCCATCAGGGCCAGCGAGGAACCGCAGACCGAAGCCATCGACGAGGAGCCGTTGGACTCAGTGATTTCCGACACCACGCGAATGGTGTACGGGAAGGCTTCCAGCGACGGCATCACAGCCAGCACGCCGCGCTTGGCCAGACGGCCGTGGCCGATTTCGCGACGCTTCGGCGCACCGAAACGACCGCACTCACCGACCGAGTAGGGCGGGAAGTTGTAATGGAACAGGAAGTTTTCCTTGTACTCACCAGCAACGGCGTCGATCACCTGGCCATCACGGGCGGTGCCCAAGGTGATGGTCACGATGGCCTGCGTTTCACCGCGGGTGAACAGCGAGGAACCGTGGGTACGCGGCAGCACGCCGGTCTTCACGGCGATCGGGCGGACGGTGTCCAGCGCACGGCCGTCGATGCGGACCTTGGTGTCCAACACCGAGTTACGCATGGTGCTGTATTCCAGCTCGCCGAATTCCTTCGACAGCTCGGCCGAGTTCCAACCTTCAGCGGCAACACGGCCAGCCAGGGTCTCAACCACGTCCTTCTTGATCGCCGAGATGGCGTCACGACGCTGCAGCTTGTCACGCACCTGGAAGGCTTCGCCGAGCTTGCCGCCGACGGCTTCCTGCAGGGCGCTGATCAGCGCGGTGTTCTTGGCCGGGGCAACCCAGTCGCTCGGCTTGGTGCCGGCTTCAACGGTCAGTTCGTTGATCGCGTTGATGACCTTCTGCATTTCGCGGTGACCGAAGGTCACGGCGCCCAGCATCACGTCTTCGGACAGCAGTGCGGCTTCGGATTCCACCATCAGCACGGCATTGGCGGTACCAGCGACCACCAGCTCCAGCTGCGATTCCTTCAGCTCCGACACGGTCGGGTTGAGGATGTACTCGCCATCCTTGTAACCCACCTTGGCGGCGGCGATCGGGCCCTTGAACGGGGTACCGGCCAGCGACAGCGCGGCCGAGGCACCGATCAGCGCGGCGATATCACCGTCAACGTCCGGGTTCAGCGACATCACCGTGGCGATGATCTGCACTTCGTTCTTGTAGTCTTCCGGGAACAGCGGACGGATCGGGCGATCGATCAGGCGCGAAATCAGCGTCTCTTTTTCGGTCGCACGGCCTTCACGCTTGAAGAAGCCACCCGGGATACGGCCACCGGCGTAGAACTTTTCCTGGTAATCAACGGTCAGCGGGAAGAAGTCCTGGCCTTCGCGCGCGCTCTTGGCGGCGACGGCAGTGACCAGCAACACGGTGTCGTCCATCTTGACGATGACTGCGCCGCCGGCCTGACGGGCGACTTCGCCGGTTTCAAGCGTGACGGTGTGTTTGCCGTACTGGAAGGTTTTGGTGATTTTTGCCACGGGGGATCCTTGAAATGCTTTCTTCGATTGGTCCGTTGCCAACCCATGCCGGCAACGGCTGGCCGGGCGGTTCCGGCCGGTCTACTACGATTTTGAAGCTCTTAAAACAAAGCCGCGGCGCATCGCTGCGCCGCGGCGGATATCGATTAGCGGCGCAGGCCGAGCTTTTCGATCAATGCTTTATAGCGTGCGACATCCTTGTTCTTCAGGTAGTCGAGCAGGCTACGGCGGCGGTTGACCATCTGCAGCAGACCACGGCGGCTGTGGTGATCCTTCTTGTGTTCCTTGAAGTGGCCGGTCAGCAGTTCAATGCGAGCGGTCAGCAGGGCGACCTGGACTTCCGGGGAACCGGTATCAGCAGCGCCGCGCTTGTTTTCTTCAATGACTTTCTGGGTGTCGATCGACATGATTTTTCTCTTCAGATGCGGGGCCAGCAGGAACGTCTCAAGACGCACCGCACAGCTCGCCGATTAATAGGCTGCCCACCGGGGCGGGCAGTTGCCCTTTCTAGGGCCGCAAAATTGTAACGGTCACAACCATCCGGGACAAGGCGGAAGTGACTTGAAAGGTACTGTCCGCCGCTGCCCGTTCAGAGATTGAAGCGGCGCTGCGGCCCCAGCCGCCCACCCTCTTCCACTTGGCCCAGGCCCAGCGGCTGGCCGCCTTCGCCGTAAACCACCACCAGGCCCACCGGCCAGGCCGGATTGCGCAGGCGTTGGCCGAGGCAGAAGCGCGCTGCCTGGGCGGCATCCAGCTCAACCCGGGCGAACTGGCTCAGGCCCTGTTCGATTGGCAGCACCCAGTCCAGCAATGCTGCTTCGTCGCCGGATTCAGCTACCGCGCGCAGTGCATCCAGGCCAATCATCTTCGGCGCCATGAACGGCTCCACCCACAGCCGGCGCAGCGCGGTGACATGTGCACCACAGCCCAGCAACTCGCCCAGGTCGCGGGCGATGCTGCGGATATACGTGCCCGAACCACAGGTCACGCGCAGCGACAGGCGCTCGCCTTCATGGGCCAGCACTTCAATCGCCTGCACCTGCACTTCGCGCTCGGGCGCCTCGATGGCCTCGCCGCGGCGGGCCTTGGCATACAGCGGCTCACCGCCCTGCTTCAGCGCTGAATAGATCGGCGCCCGCTGCAGGATGGTGCCAGTCAGGCTGGCCAAAGCCGCCTGCAACTGCGCATCACTGAACTCGGGCACCGGCCGCTCGCGCAGCACCGCGCCGTCGGCATCATCGGTATCCGTGGTGCTGCCCAGCCGGATTTCAGCGTCATAGGCTTTGGCCGAGCCCAGCAACAGGCCGGCAATCTTGGTCGCCTCACCAAAACACAGCGGCAACAAACCAGTTGCCAACGGATCGAGGCTACCGGTATGACCGCCTTTTTCGGCACGGAACAGACGACGCGCAACCTGCAGCGCAGTGTTGGAGCTCATGCCAGCCGGCTTATCGAGCAGAACGATGCCGTCCAAACGACGGAATTGGATTCGGGGACGCATGCAACACCATAGGCGGGCCGGCGCGCACGCGGCGCACCTGGCGAAAAACGGAAAAGCCGCCTGCGCCAACGCGCAGGCCAGACATGACAACAGCCCTTACGGGCTGCTGCGGTTACTCTTTATCGGTGCCTTTGTCGGCATCGGACTCGGGCTCCGCCGGCGGCACCAGGTCGCGCAGCAGATTGTCGATGCGCTCACCACGGTCGACCGAATCGTCGTAGTGGAAATGCAGCTCCGGCACATGCCGCAACTTCATCGCCTTGGCCAGCGACATACGCAGCTCAACGGTCAGCTCGCGCAACCCCTTCATCGCCTCATCCGCTCGTTCCGGCATCAGCGCGGTCACGAAGATCTTGGCGTGGGCCATGTCACGGGTGACTTCCACGTCCGACACACTGACCGAAGGCAGGCCGAATTCACGCACGGCGGCATGCACCAGCGTGCCCAGATCACGGCGGATCTGTGCAGAAACACGGTCGGTACGATGGAAAGTCTTAGGCATCAGGCAAGTATCAGCAATAAAGGTTGAATTTCAATGAAACCGAGGGAGATCGCTCGCTGCAGCCGCATTCACGACCACAGCGCCTGATTCCCGACCCCGGCCGGTAGAGGATCCGTTCGCGGGACCCGCTTCAACGAATCCCGATTCCCATCTCCCCAATCCCAGCCGTCAGAGCGTGCGCGGCACTTCGATACGCTCGAAGCACTCGATCTGGTCGCCCGGCTTGACGTCGTTGTAAGCCTTCACGCCAATACCGCACTCGGTACCGTTGCGAACTTCTTCGACGTTTTCCTTGAAGCGACGCAGCGATTCCAGCTCGCCTTCGAACACCACCACGCTGTCGCGCAGCACGCGGATCGGCTTGTTCCGCTTCACCACGCCTTCGATGATCATGCAGCCTGCAACCGCGCCGAACTTGGAGCTGCGGAATACGTCGCGGACCTGGGCGATACCGATGATCTCTTCGCGGATTTCCACGCCGAGCAGACCGGAAGCTACCTGCTTCACCTGATCGATCACGTCATAGATGATCGAGAAGTAACGCAGATCAACGCCGTTGGACTCAATGATGCGACGGGCCGAAGCATCCGCACGCACGTTGAAGCCGATGACGGTGGCCTTGGAAGCCACGGCCGAGTTGGCGTCGGACTCGGTGATGCCGCCCACGCCGGAGTGGATCACGTTGATGCGGATGTCGTCGTTGGACAGGGCAACCAGCGCCTGGCTCAGTGCCTGCACCGAACCCTGGACGTCGGCCTTGATCAACAGGTTCAACACCTGCTGGCCTTCGCCCTTGCCCAGCTGCGACATGATGTCTTCCATGCGGCTGCCGGCAGTGGCGACCAGGCGCGACTCGCGACGCTTGGTTTCACGCGTCTGCGCGACGTCCTTGGCCAGACGCTCGTCTTCAACCACGACGAAGTCATCACCGGCTTCCGGCACGCCCGACAGACCCAGCACCTGCACCGGAATCGACGGACCAGCCTCGGAGACCTGGGCACCGGTTTCGTCAAACAGCGCACGCACGCGACCGTACTGGATACCGCACACCAGGTAATCGCCCTTTTTCAGCAGACCCTGTTGCACCAGCACCGTTGCGATCGGGCCACGGCCCTTGTCCAGCGAGGATTCGATGACCACGCCGTTGGCGCGACCGTCGGCCACGGCCTTCAGTTCCAGCACTTCGGCCTGCAGCGAAATCGCGTCCAGCAGGTCGTCGATGCCCAGACCGGTCTTGGCCGAGATTTCCACCATCTGCACGTCACCACCGAAGTCTTCGGCCACGACCTGCTCAGCAAGCAGTTCGTTCTTGACGCGCATCGGGTCGGCCGAGGCTTTGTCGATCTTGTTGATTGCCACCACGATCGGCGCGTTTGCGGCGCGAGCGTGCTGGATGGCTTCCTTGGTCTGCGGCATCACGCCATCGTCGGCGGCGACAACCACCACCACGATATCGGTCAACTGCGCACCGCGGGCACGCATCGAGGTGAACGCGGCGTGGCCCGGGGTATCGAGGAAGCTGATCACGCCCTTCGGCGTGGTCACATGGTAAGCACCGATGTGCTGGGTGATACCACCGGCTTCGCCGTTGGCAACCTTGGTGCGGCGCATGTAATCCAGCAGCGAGGTCTTGCCGTGATCGACGTGACCCATGATGGTCACGACCGGTGCACGCGGCACGGCTACGCGCTCATCGGCACCGGTGATTGCCAGCAGCGCGTCTTCGGCATCGTTGGCGTTGGCGCGCACAACCTTGTGGCCGAGCTCTTCGACAACCAGTGCAGCAGTGTCATGGTCAATGGTCTGGGTGATGGTAGCCATCACGCCCATCTTGAACAGCGCCTTCACCACCTCGCCACCCTTGAGCGCGAGCTTCTGCGCCAGATCGGCTACGGTGATGGTGTCGCCAACGGCGACTTCACGCACCACCGGTGCGGTCGGACGTTCGAAGGCATGGCTGCCGCCACCGCTACGCGATGCGTCGTTGCCACGGCGGCCTTGCGGTGCACGCGCACCCGGACGACCGCGCGAATTATTGTTGTTGCTGTTGCCACGACGGGCACGGTCAGACGCCGACAGGTGCAGCTGGCCACCGAAACGGTTGCCATCGCCACCTTCGTTGCGCTTGCCCGGCTTTGCATTAGCATTGGCACCGGCGTTGTTGCCGCGCTCTTCGCGGGCAGGTGCACGGGCCGGCGCAGCTGCTGCCGGACGCGCTGCGCGCGGTGCCGGTGCTTCAGCTGCCGGTGCCGGTTTTGCAGCAGCAGCCTTGGCAGCCACTTCAGCAGCGACCTTCTCGGCCTCGATACGTGCGGCTTCGGCTTCCTCGGCGGCCTTCTTGGCTGCAATGCCTTCGTCGCGGGCGCGATCCTTCTCGGCCAGCATGCGCTGCTCGTCGAGATTGCGCTGACGCGATTCTTCGAGCTTGCGCAGGATGTCGGCGCGCTCTTCATCCGGCGTCATCGCAGGCTTGCCACCTTCCGGCTTGGTGTAAGTGCGCTTCTGGCGCACTTCCACGTTGACGGTGGTCTTGCTGCGGCCAGCATTGACGGTCACTTCCTGATGCTTGCGGCGATTCAGGGTGATCTTCTTGGCTGCGGCTTCGGCGTCTTCGACCGGCTGCTCTTCCTTGCCGTGCGAACGGCGGAGGAAGCCAAGCAGCTTAACTTTCTCGGTACTGGTCACGACCTGGTCGGGACCGCTGAACTTCATCCCGGCCTGGGACAGCTGTTCAAGCAGTTTCTCGACCGGCGTGTTGACCAGTTCGGCGAGCTTGCGGATGGTGGTTTGCTGCGACATTCGGATCCTATGATCTTGTTTGCGCCCCCTCGTCACGAACGAAGGCAGCGCGGAGTCTACGCCCTGAGCGGCTCAGGGCACTGTTCATCGCTGGCTCATTCGCCGCGCTCCAGGCGGGCGATCTCCTCGGCGCGGGCTGCCAGGACCAACGCCGCGGCGCGCTCCAGATCCATGCCCTCGATGCCGAACTCCAGAACCTCGTCGGCAGCCAGATCCGACAGATCCTCACTTGTGCGCACGCCGTGGCCAGCCAGCGCGTACGCGGTAGCCTCATCCATGCCCTTCAGTGCCAGCAGATCTGCAGCCGGCACACCCTCGTCAGCACTCTCTTCCACCGCCAGCGCTTCATTGAGCAGCGCATCGCGGGCACGGGCACGGAGCTCTTCAACGATATCTTCGTCGAAGCCTTCCACTGCCAGCAACTCGCCAACCGGCACGTAGGCGATTTCTTCCACCGTACCAAAACCTTCGGACACCAGGATGCCGGCGATTTCTTCGTCCACTTCCAGCTTGTCCATGAACAGCTGACGGGCGACGCCCTGCTCGGCTTCCGACTTGGCGGTCACCTGGTCCTGGGTCATCACATTCAGCTGCCAACCGGTCAGGCGACTGGCCAAGCGCACGTTCTGGCCGCCCTTGCCGATTGCCTGGGCCAGGCGGTCTTCCGCCACGGCCAGGTCCATCGAATGCTTTTCTTCGTCAACGATGATCGACTGGACTTCAGCCGGCGCCATCGCATTGATGACGAAGTTGGCCGGGTTCTCGTTCCACAGCACGATGTCCACGCGCTCACCATTGAGCTCGTTGGACACTGCCTGCACGCGCGAACCGCGCATGCCGATGCAGGCGCCGATCGGATCGGTGCGGCTATCATGGGCCAGCACGGCGATCTTGGCGCGGTCGCCCGGGTCACGTGCACAGGCCTTGATCTCGACCAGGCCCTGGCCGACTTCCGGCACTTCCAGCTTGAACAGCTCGATCATGAATTCCGGGGCAGCGCGGCTGATGAACAGCTGCGGGCCACGCGGCTCCGAACGCACTTCAGCCAGGTAACCGCGCACGCGGTCGCCGGCGCGCAGCACGTCACGCGGAATGCCCTTGTCCTTCGGGATGAAGGCTTCGGCATTACCACCCAGATCGACATAGATGTTGCCGCGCTCTGCACGCTTGACGACACCAGTGACCAGTTCGCCAACGCGATCCTTCCACGCATCCACCACCTGCTGGCGCTCGGCTTCGCGCACACGCTGGACGATGACCTGCTTGGCAGCCTGCGCTGCGATACGGCCGAAATCGGGGTTTTCAATCTGTTCTTCGATGTAGTCACCGACTTCAACGCCGTCGGCTTCGTCCACCGCATCCATCAGACGGATCTGGCGGTCCGGCGACTCCATCACGACGTCATCAGCGACCACTTCCCAGCGACGGAAAGTTTCGTAGGTGCCGTCCTTGTGATTGATCACGACACGCGCCAACACTTCTTCTTCGGCGTAACGCTTCTTCGCGGCAGAAGCCAGCGCGGCTTCGATCGCGTCAAAAATTACTTCACGCGGCACGCCCTTCTCGTTGGCGACTGCGTCAACTACCAGCAAAAGTTCCTTGCTCATCGGCTCACTCCGCGCGCGGCTTTTTGGCCGCCGTTTCGTTGTTGGAATTATTCTTGGTCTTGCCCTGCTTGGGGGCCGGACCCGTTGGTTTGGTCGGTGCCAGGCCCAAAGCGGCCCAGTCCGGAATGATGCGCGCCTTGTCGATGTTGTCGAACGAAGCCACGAACGGCTTGTTGTCGACCACAAAAGTCACCGTGCCCTGTTCGTGGTCAACCGCGACGATCTCGCCCTGCAGGCGACGGCGGTTTTCCTGCGGCAGCTTCAGGCCGACCTTGGCGGATTCACCAATGGCGCGCTCGAACTGCTCCAGCGAGAACAACGGACGGTCCACGCCCGGCGAAGACACTTCCAGCGTGTAATTGCCGCTGATCGGGTCTTCAACGTCGAGCTGCGCGGAAACCTCGCGGCTCACCCGCTCGCAGTCCTCAACATTGACCATGCGCTCAGGCTGCTCAGCCAGCGGCACGTCGATATACAGGCGCAACGTTGCGCCGCCCGGGGCCGGCAGATACTCGGCGCCAAGCAACTCGAGCCCCAACGCCTGCACGGTGGGGCCCAGCAGATTCGCGATTTCAGTAGCCTTGTCGCTCACAGCCAGCCTTGATTCGTAAGTTAGAGAACGGTTGTCACCCAACCGGGGTTTCTGATTTCCAGAAACAGCAAAGGGCCCACGTGGGCCCTTTGTCCGTTTGGATCCGATGACCGGATCCCGGTTGCAAGAACGGAAGCAGCCGTTCTTGCGAGCCCAACTTTTGCCTCATCAACACATCGTGTTGCAAAGACCGAAGCTGGTAGCGGGGGCAGGATTTGAACCTGCGACCTTCGGGTTATGAGCCCGACGAGCTGCCAGACTGCTCCACCCCGCATCAGAAGCGGAATTATGAAGTAACCAAGTCGATAATGCAAGACTTATTTACTTCGCGTTTCTCTTCAGACTCTAGAGAAACCCGGAAAAACCCTTCCGGCTGAATCACTTATCAGGTGATTCCGACCTTCCCGCCAGGCGGTGAGGCCGTCAACTCAGGAGATGAATAATACACACTTCGCGCAGATTTGTAACGTTTTTTATTACAAATGTGCAAAAGAATTGCGCATCCACTCCATGATCGGGCCCAAACCGAGCGGCAGGAACAGCAGCAGCACCGAATTCACGCCCAACACGATACCCAGGATACGGTCATTGTTGCGCGGCAGCGGCTCACCCACCGGCTCATCGAAGTACATGACCTTGATGACGCGCAGGTAGTAGAAGCAACCGATCACCGCACACAACACGCCAACCATGGCCAGCCACAGCAGGCCACCATTGACGGCCGCGCTCAGCACCGACAGCTTGGTCCAGAAGCCCAGGAACGGCGGGATACCGGCCAGCGACGCCATGATGCACAGGACCAGGCCTGCCATCCACGGGCTGCGTGCGTTCAGGCCCTTGAAGTCTTCGATGTTCTCGGCTTCAAAACCGGCACGCGACATTGCGATGATCGCGCCGAATGCCGCCGTGGACATGATGGCGTAGGCAATGGCGTAGAACAGCGCCGCCGAATAGCCCTGCTCGCCGCCCCCAGCAATGCCCATCAGCAGGAAGCCGATGTGCGACACGGTCGAGTAAGCCAGCATGCGCTTCAGATTGCTCTGGGCGATCGCCATCAGGTTACCGATGACCAGCGACAGCGCGGCCAAGCCGGCCAACACATACTGCAGCTCGGTCGACAGCGGGCCAACGCCCATTTCCAGCAGGCGGTACGCCATGCCGAACGCGGCCAGCTTCGGTGCTGAGCTGATGAACAGCGCGATCGGCGCCGGCGCACCCTGGTAGACGTCGGGCAGCCACATATGGAACGGCGCTGCACCCAGCTTGAAGGCAACGCCGGCAACCATGAAAACAGCACCGGTCAACAGCAGCAGGCGCTCATCGGAATGCGCAATGGATGCATGGATCACGTCAAGGTGCAGCGAGCCGGTGGCGCCATAGATCAACGACATGCCGTACAGCAGCAGGCCCGAGGCCAGCGAACCGAGCACGATGTACTTCATGCCGGCTTCGGCCGCGAGCTTGTTCTCTCGGTTGCTGGCAACCAGCGCATAGGAGCACAGCGCCAGCAGTTCCAGGCCCAGGTAGACCATCAGCAGGCTGCCGGCCGAGACCAGGATCATCATGCCGGCGGTGGCGAACAGGATCAGCACCGGGATCTCGCCCTGGTACAGATTGCGCTCGCGCAGGTAGCTCCAGCCGTAGATCAGGCTCAGGCCGCTGACCAGCACTACGACGGTCTTCATGACGTCAGCAGCGTTGTCACGGATGAACATCCCGTGGAATACCTCGCCCTGCCCGCCCACGCCGTTCAACAGCATGATGAAGGCGACAGCGAGGATCGCCACCGAAATGAAGTGGGTCCAGACCTTGTGCCTGGTGCTGATGAACAGATCAAGGATCAGCAGGGCAAAGGCACCGCCAATCACTACCAGTTCGGGTAGCAACGGCAGCAGGTCGGTCATGGTCAACGGCAGGGGCGTCGGCGTGGTCATCATCAAATCCTGGAATCAATACTCTCGACGAGCCGCTTACAGCAGCTTGCTAGAAGCGATCTGCATCGCCAGATGGGCAATGGACGGCTCCATCAGATCGGTCAGCGGCTTGGGATAGAAGCCCAGCACCAGCGTACCGACCGCAAACACGGTCATTACCAGCCACTCACGACCATTCATGTCCTTCAGCTCAGCGACGTGGGCATTACCCACTTCACCGAAGAACACGCGCTTGTAAAGCCACAGCGAATACGCCGCACTGATGATCAGCGTGGTAGCAGCGCCCAGGGCAACCAACGGGTTCCACTGGAATGCAGCCAGCACGATCATGAACTCACCAACGAAGCCACTGGTACCCGGCAGGCCGGAGTTGGCCATGAAGAACAGCAATGCAAACGCAGCAAACCACGGCATCACATTGACCACGCCGCCGTAATCGGCGATGCGGCGGCTGTGCATGCGGTCATACAGCACGCCCACGCAGGAGAACATCGCGCCGGATACAAAGCCGTGCGAAATCATCTGCACCATGGCGCCCTGCAGGCCCAGACGGGCGGCGTCGGCGTTGCCGGCATCACGCACCAGCCACAGCGCGGTGAAGGTACCCAGGGTGACGAAACCCATGTGCGCGACCGACGAATAAGCAATCAGCTTCTTCATGTCGTCCTGCACCATGGCCACCAGGCCGACGTAGATCACCGCCACCAGCGACAGCGCGATCACCAGCCAAGCCCACTCGTGGCTGGCGTCGGGAACGATCGGCAGGTTGAAGCGCAGGAAGCCGTAGCCACCGATCTTCAGTGCGATCGCCGCCAGAATCACCGAACCGGCGGTCGGTGCTTCAACGTGCGCGTCCGGCAGCCATGTGTGTACCGGGAACATCGGCACCTTGACCGCGAACGCGATCAGGAAGGCGAAGAATATCCAGGTCTGCTCCTTGCCCGACAACTGCAGCTGATACAGGTCAACCAGCTGGAAGCTGCCACCCTTCAGGTACAGATAGATCAGTGCCACCAGCATCAGCACCGAGCCGAGGAAGGTGTACAGGAAGAACTTCATCGCCGCGTAGATACGACGCGGACCGCCCCAGACGCCGATGATCAGGAACATCGGGATCAGCATGGCTTCGAAGAACACGTAGAACAGCATCGCGTCGGTAGCGGCAAAAATGCCGACCGTCACGCCTTCCAGAATCAGGAAGGCAGCCACGTACTGATTGACGCGCTTGTCGACCACGCCCCACGCACCGATCAGTGCCAACACGCCGATCAGCGTGGTCAGCAGGATCAGGGCGATGGCGATGCCGTCGACGGCCAGGTTGTAGCCAATGTCGAACGCCGGGATCCACGGATGCTGTTCGACGAACTGCATCACATCGGCAGCACCGCGGTCGTAGCCGCTGAGCAAGCCAAGGCTGAGCAGGAAGGTGAGCAATGCCACCGCCAAGGATGCCCAACGGGCAGCCTGGGCGTTACGCAAGGCGAGGATCAATGCACCGCCGATGATCGGCAGCCAAATGAGAATACTAAGTAGAGGCCAGTTCGACACGTCTTCTATTCCGTACAGGTCAACGCCAGAAATGCATCAGCACGCCCAACAGGGCAATCAGGCCGATGATCATCGCGAACGCGTAGTGGTAGAGGAAACCGGATTGGGTGCGGCGCAACAGGTTGGCAGCCAGGTCGACCAGACGCGCCGAACCATTGACCATCACCCCATCGACGACCGTGCTATCAACGGCACGGGCGGCCTTGCCGAGCTGCACACCACCGCCGGCAAAGCCGTCGATCCAGAGCTTGTCGAAGCCGTACTTGTTTTCCAGCACCGAAACCACCGGCGCCAGGGTCTTGCGAGCTTGTCCTGCCAGTTCCGGCTTCCAGATGTAGAACACCCAGGCCAGCGCGAAACCTGCAACCGTCAGCCAGAACGCCGGCATCTGCATGCCGTGTATCGCATAGGCCACCGAACCGTGCCAGAACTCCTTGCCCACTTCGGCAATGGTGTCACGCGCCGGGTCGTAGAAGTCGACGATGCCGGTGAAGAACGACATGGTCTGGCCGGGAATGCCGGCAGCGGCGGCATGGCCGTCCCAACCGGTACCAAACAGCATCGGGCCAATGGTGAAGAAGCCGATGAGGATGGACGGGATAGCAAGCAGGATCAGCGGCACGGTCACCACCAGCGGCGATTCATGCGGCTCGTGCGCACCATGACCATGATGGTCATCGTGGCCGTGGCCATGATCAGCGTGGTGGTCATCATGCGCGTCGCGGAAGCGTTCCTTGCCAAAGAAGGTCAGGAACAGCAGACGGAAGCTGTAGAAGCTGGTGACGATCACGCCACCCAGCACCGCCCAGTAACCGTAGAGGGCAACCCAACCAGCATCGGCAGCGTGCGCGTGCATCGCGGCAGCTTCGATGATGGTGTCCTTGGAGTAGAAACCGGCGAAGAACGGGGTACCGACCAGGGCCAGCGTACCGATCCACATGGTGATGTGGGTGATCGGCATGTATTTGCGCAGGCCGCCCATCTTCATCATGTTCTGCTCATGGTGCATGCCCATGATCACCGAACCGGCACCGAGGAACAGCAGCGCCTTGAAGAAGGCGTGGGTCATCAGGTGGAACACGGCGCCCGAGTAGGCCGACACGCCCAGTGCAACCGTCATGTAGCCCAGCTGCGACAAGGTCGAGTAAGCAACCACGCGCTTGATGTCGGTCTGCACGATGCCGATCAGGCCGGTGAAGAACGCGGTGGTGGCACCGATGAACAGGATGAAGTCCAGCGCGGTCTGCGACAGCTCGAACAGCGGCGACATACGGGTGACCATGAAGATACCCGCGGTGACCATGGTCGCGGCGTGGATCAGTGCCGAGATCGGGGTCGGGCCTTCCATCGAGTCCGGCAGCCACACGTGCAACGGCACCTGGGCCGACTTGCCCATTGCACCGATGAACAGACAGATGCAGATGATGGTCGCAACGCTCCACTGGTGGTCGCCGATCAGCTGCACCATGGCGTGACCAGTGGTTTCAGTGCCCAGCACGGTGCTGGCATTGGCGAACACGGTGGCGTAGTCCAGCGAACCGAAGGCCCACAGGATGCCGGCGATGCCGAGCAGGAAGCCGAAGTCACCAACACGGTTGACCAGAAACGCCTTCATGTTGGCGAAGATGGCCGTGGGCTTCTTGAAGTAGAAGCCGATCAGCAGGTACGACACCAGGCCCACCGCTTCCCAGCCGAAGAACAGCTGCAGGAAGTTGTTGCTCATCACCAGGGTGAGCATCGAGAAGGTGAACAGCGAGATGTAGCTGAAGAAACGCTGGTAGCCGTCGTCTTCGGACATGTAGCCGATCGAGTAAATGTGGACCAGCAGCGACACGAAGGTCACCACCACCATCATCATCGCGGTCAAACGGTCGATCATGAAACCGACGTGGGCCGCGTACTGGCCAACTTCAAAGAAGGTGTAGACGTTCTGGTTGTACGGCTGCGCCCCGCCCCACAACAGCTGGGAGAAGATGTAAGCCGACAGGCCGCAGCTGATTGCCACGCCTAGGATGGTGACGTACTGGGCGCCCTTGCGCCCCACCTGACGACCGAACAGGCCGGCGATGATGCTGCCGAACAGTGGCGCGAGCACCACTGCAATCAACAGACTCTTGGAGAGAGTGATTTCCATCTTCGGATCAGCCCTTCAGCGAATCGACTTCGCCCACATTGATGGTGTGGCGAGTACGGAACAAGGTCACCAGGATCGCGAGGCCGATTGCAGCTTCGGCTGCGGCCACGGTCAGGATGAAGAACACGAACAGCTGACCGGCGGTGTCGCCCAGCTCACGCGAGAAGGCGATGAAGTTGATGTTCACCGACAACAGCATCAGTTCGATCGACATCAACAGCACGATGATGTTCTTGCGGTTGAGGAAGATGCCGGCAACGCTGATGCAGAACATCACCGCGCCCAGCGCGAGCATATGGCCCAGAGAAATCATGGCTTGGCCTCCTCGCCACCGTCATGTTGCGTATCGACCTGCACCACCGGCTTTTCGGCGGCCATCTTGACCATGCGCAGGCGGTCTTTTGCCTTGGTCATGGTCTGCTCGGTCGGGTTCTGCGTCTTCAGACCTTCACGACGACGCAGGGTCAGCATCACAGCTGCCACCACGGCCACGGTCAGGATCACAGCAGCGAACTCGAACGGCAGCAGGTATTCAGTGAACAGGCTGCGTGCCAGCCAGGTGACATTCGAGGTGTCGGCAGCGACCGCAGCGGCGTTGTCCGCCGGGAACGGCGCGGTACGTGCCTTGATGCCGATCAGGGTCAGCATCTGCACCAGCATCACCACCGCGACCACCAGGCCGACCGGCAGGTAACGCACCCAGCCTTCACGCAGGTTGGTGGTGTCGATGTCCAGCATCATCACCACGAACAGGAACAACACCATCACCGCGCCAACGTAGACCAGCACCAGGGTGACACCGAGGAACTCGGCACCCACCAGCAGCCAGACGCAGGCAATGGAGAAGAACGTCAGGATCAAGCACAGCACGGCGTACACCGGGTTGCGCACGCTGATCACCGCTGCCGCGGAAATGCCGGCAATGATGGAGAAGAACCAGAAACAAATATTTACCCAATCCATCTCAAGACCTCAGCGGAAGGCAGCGTCGGCGGCGCGGCGCTCGGCGATTTCGGCTTCAAGCCGGTCGCCAATTGCCAGCAGCTGCGGCTTGGTGATGATGTTCTCGCCACGCTTCTCGAAGTGGTACTCGAGAATGTGGGTCTCGACGATCGAGTCCACCGGGCAGCTTTCTTCGCAGAAGCCGCAGAAGATGCACTTGAACAGATCGATTTCGTAACGCGTGGTACGGCGGGTGCCGTCTTCGCGCTTGGCCGAGTCGATGGTGATCGCCAGTGCCGGGCACACCGCTTCGCACAGTTTGCAGGCGATGCAGCGCTCTTCACCATTGGGGTAACGGCGCAGGGCGTGCAGGCCACGGAAACGCGGCGACTGCGGGAACTTCTCCATCGGGTACATCACGGTGTACTTGGGCTTGAACGTGTATTTCAACGTCAGCCACAAGCCGCCGAGCAACTCCAGGAGCAGCAGGCTTTTGAAATAGTGGGTGATCTTATTCATGAATCAAACGCCCTTCTGGATCACGCCGTAGAACACCATCAGTGCCGTCACCGCGATCCAGAAAATGGTCAACGGGATGAACACCTTCCAGCCCAGACGCATGATCTGGTCATAACGGAAGCGCGGGAAGCTGGCACGGAACCAGATATACGCACTGGCGAAGAACAGCACCTTGAGCAGCAGCCACGGCCAACCGCCGGTCCAGATCCAGTTGATCCACGGCGAGATGTCGGCCGTGATCCAACCCTGGAGCGGGCTCAGCCAGCCACCGAGGAAGAAGATCGAGATCAGGAAGCTGACCAGGATCATGTTGGCGTACTCGGCCAGGAAGAACAGTGCGAACGCACCACCGGAGTACTCAACCATGTGACCGGCAACGATTTCCGACTCACCTTCCACCACGTCGAACGGCGCGCGGTTGGTTTCGGCAACGCCGGACACCCAATACACGACGAACAACGGGAACAGCGGCAGCAGGAACCAGTCGAACAGACCCGAGTTACCCTTCTGCGCCAGCACGATGTCGGTCAGGTTCAAGCTGCCGGCAGCGATCATCACGCCAACCAGGGCGAAGCCCATCGCGATTTCGTAGCTGACCACCTGTGCGGCCGAACGCATCGCACCGAGGAAGGCGTACTTGGAGTTGGAGGCCCAACCGGCGAGGATCACGCCGTACACGCCCAGCGAGGTCATCGCCAGCAGGTACAGCAGACCAACGTTGGCGTTGGACAGCACCAGCTTGTAGTCGAACGGAACCACCGCCCACGCCGCGAACGACGGTGCCAGCACGATCAGCGGCGCGATGATGTACATCGCCTTGTGTGCGCTGGCCGGAGCAATGATTTCCTTGAACAGCAGCTTGGTGACGTCGGCGAAAGCCTGCAGCAAGCCACCAAGACCGACATACATCGGCCCGTGGCGGACGTGCATCCAGCCGATCAGCTTGCGCTCCCACAACACGTAGAAGGCGACCGAAATGATCACCGGCATGGCGATCAAGAGGATCTTGATCACCGTCCACAGCACGATACCGATGTCACCCAGTGACATGAACCACTGGAACAAGGGGTCGATCGCGTTTAACAGCAACTCGTTCATGCAGCCACCACCGTTACCCGAGCGGCACCCAGCGGCGCGGTTGCACCGTGGCCCGATTCAATCCACACCGTACCGGCGCCGACGCGCGCGTCGACCACAACCGACAGCGTGGCGCGACCAGCGTCGGTACCGACCTTGGCCATCTGGCCTTCGCTCAGCTGCAGACGCGCGGCGTCATCGGCATTGAGCACGATGCGCGGATCGTTGTTGAGCGGATGCGACTGCAGCGCCTGCGCACGACGCACGACGGCATCAGTACGGTAGATCGCCGGAGTCGAAGCCACTTCAAAGCCCTCGCCTGCCAGCTGCGGCTGCGCCGAAGCGGCAACCTTGACCGAGACCGGCTGCAGGCCAGCACGCAGACCTGCCAGATCGGTGAAACCGAAACCGGCCAACTGCATGTCACCGCCCAGGGCGCGCAGCACGCGCCAGCCCTCGCGGGCCTCGCCTTGCAACTTGCCACCGGCGCGGGCGTTCTGCTCGCGGCCGTCCAGATTGGTCAGCGTGCCGTCGATTTCCGGCAGCGCGCCGATCGGCAGGATCACGTCGGCCACATCGCGGGTCGAGGTGCAGGCAAAGTGGCTGAAGGCCACAACCTTGGCACCGGCCAGTGCCTTGCGGGCAGCGGCGGTATCGGCGAAGTCCAGGCCCGGCTCGATGCCGTAGATGGCATAGGCCTTGCGCGGCTGCGCCAGCATTGCTTTGACGTCCTTGCCGGCCGGCAGCACGCCAGCGCGGGCCAGGCCGACTGCGTTGGCACCCTGCGGGATGCGGCACAGCTTGGCGCCGGTAGCAGCGGCAAACGCGCTGGCAGCGGCACGGATGGCAGCGGCCTGCGGGTGATTTTCAGCAATCGCGCCGACGATGATGACGGTGTTGTTGCCGCCCTTCACCGCGTCGACCAGCTGCGCGTTGCCCAGTGCTTCAACGAAGCGCGACGGAGCAACGATGTGCTTGCCAGCCAGCTTGAACGCAAAGTCGAAATCGACCGGGTTGATCGAATGGATCTTGGCGCCGTTGGTGGTCTGCGCCTTGCGCAGACGGGCGTGCAGCAGCGGCAGTTCGTGGCGGATATTGCTACCCAGCACAACGATCTGATCAGCGTGCTCGATGTCGGCCAGCGACATGCCGAAGGCTTCAGCAACCGGGGCGTCGGAGAAGTCGCGGTTGTTGATGCGGTGGTCGATGTTGTTCGAACCCAGGCCAGCGGCCAGGCGGGCCAGCAATGCGCCCTCCTCGTTCGACGTCGCCGGGTGCACCAGCACGCCGAGCTCGTCGCCACGGTTGGCTTCGAAGATTTCGCGGGCAGCAGCCAGACCTTCGGCCCAGCTCACTTCCTTCCACTCACCATTGACCTTCTGCAGCGGCTTGACCGCGCGGTCGGCCGAATACAGGCCCTGATGCGAATAACGATCGCGATCGGACAGCCAGCACTCGTTGACCAGCTCGTTGTCACGCGGCACCGCGCGCAGCACTTCGCCGCGACGGGTGTGCAGGAACAGATTCGAGCCCATCGCGTCGTGGTAACCCAGCGACTCGCGAGCGGTCAGTTCCCACGGGCGTGCCTTGAACTGGAACACCTTGTTGGTCAGCGCGCCGACCGGGCACACGTCGATGACGTTGCCGGACAACTCGGTGGTCAACGGCTTGCCGTCGTAGGTACCGATCTGCAGATTCTCACCACGCGACATGCCACCCAGCTCGTAGGTGCCAGCGACTTCAGCGGTGAAGCGCACGCAACGGGTGCACTGGATGCAGCGGGTCATCTCGGTGGCGACCAGCGGCCCCATGTCCTCGTCGACCACAACGCGCTTGCGCTCGTTGAAGCGGCTGACCGAACGGCCGTAGCCCAGCGACACGTCCTGCAGCTCGCACTCGCCGCCCTGATCGCAGATCGGGCAGTCCAGCGGATGGTTGATGAGCAGGAACTCCATCACCGAACGCTGGTACTTGAGCGCCTTCTCGTTGCGGGTCTGGATCTTCATGCCATCCATGACCGGGGTTGCGCAGGCCGGCGACGGCTTGGGCGACTTTTCAACGTCGACCAGGCACATGCGGCAGTTTGCGGCGATCGGCAGCTTCTCGTGGTAGCAGAAGCGCGGAATCGGAATGCCAGCCTTGTCGGCGGCCTGGATGATCATCGAACCCTTGGGTACGACCAGGGACTGACCATCGATATCGATGGTCACGTGATCCGGTGGTACGTTGGGATTTACCGGTTGCGCGCTCATGCGGCAGCAGTCTCCACCTTCTTGCCGTCAACCATCGAATGACCGTTGACGATGTAGTACTCGAATTCGTTCCAGAACTGGCGTAGGAAGCCTTGAATCGGCCACGCTGCCGCCTCACCGAACGCACAGATGGTGTGGCCTTCAATCTGGCCCGCAACCGTCTTCAGCTGATGCAGGTCCTCCATCGTGGCCTGGCCGGCGACGATGCGCTCCAGCACACGGTGCATCCAGCCGGTACCTTCACGGCACGGGGTGCACTGGCCACAGGATTCCTTGTGGAAGAACTGGCTGATGCGGCAAGCGAACTTGACGCAGCAGACGCTGTCATCCAGCACCACGATGGCACCCGAACCCAGGCCGGAGCCCAGTGCACGGATGGTGTCGTAGTCCATCGGCAGACCCTTGAGCTGCTCGGCGGTCAGCACCGGCATCGACACGCCGCCCGGGATTGCGCCCTTCAGGGTGCGGCCCGGACGCAGGCCACCGGCCATCGCCAGCAGGTCGTCGAAGGTGGTGCCCAGCGGCACTTCGAAGTTGCCGCCAACAGCCACGCAACCGGAGACCGAGAAGCACTTCGGGCCGCCGTTATTGGTCAGGCTCAGGTTCTTGAACCACTCCGCGCCGTTGCGGATGATCGCCGGCACCGAGGCATAGGTCTCGGTGTTGTTGATCGTGGTCGGCTTGCCGTACAGGCCGAAATTGGCCGGGAACGGCGGCTTGTAACGCGGCTGGCCCTTCTTGCCTTCCAGCGATTCCATCAGCGCGGTTTCTTCGCCGCAGATGTAAGCGCCGGCGCCAAGCGCGCCATAGATATCGATGTCGCAACCGCTGCCCAGCACGTTCTTGCCCAGCCAGCCGTGCTTGTAGGCATCGGCCAAGGCCTGCTCGAAGTGCTCGAACGGCTCGTGGTGGAACTCACCACGCAGGTAGTTGTACGCCGCGGTCGAGCCGGTGGCGTAGCAGGCGATCGCCATGCCTTCCACGACCGAATGCGGGTTGTAACGCAGGATGTCGCGGTCCTTGCAGGTGCCCGGCTCGGATTCATCCGAGTTGCAGAGGATGTACTTCTGCACATCACCCTTGGGCATGAAGGACCACTTCAGGCCGGTCGGGAAGCCTGCGCCGCCACGGCCACGCAGGCCGGACTGTTTGACCATCTCGATGACGTCGGCCGGCGGGATCTTCTCTTCGAGGATCTTGCGCAGCGCGGCGTAGCCACCGGTCTTCAGATAGCTTTCGTACGACCACGGGGTGTCGTAATGCAGCGTGGTGTAGACCACGTTGTGCGGAAGCGGCGCCGGTCCGACCGGGCCCTTGGATTCGTGGTGTGCCATGCCTTACTCCAGCCCGTCCAGCAGCGCATCGACCTGGTCCAGCGTCAGGCGCTCGTGGTAATGGCCGTTGATGACCATCATCGGTGCGCCAGCGCAACCAGCCAGGCACTCTTCCTCTTTCTTGAGGTAGACGCGGCCGTCAGCGGTCGATTCACCGTGCTTGATGCCCAGCTTCTTCTCGCAATGGCGGACGATGTCGTCGGCGCCATTGAGCCAGCAGCTGACGTTGGTGCAGATGGCGACGTTGTTGCGGCCAACCTTCTCGGTCTCGAACATCGAGTAGAAGGTTGCAACTTCGTACGCCCACACGAACGGCAGGTCCAGGTACTTGGCCACGCCGGCGATCAGCTCGTCGCTCAACCAGCCCTGGTTCTGCTCCTGTGCGGCATGCAGGCCCTGCAGCACCGCCGAACGCTTGCGGTCCGGCGGGAACTTGGACAGCCAGTGATCGATGTGAGCGCGCGTTTTGTCGCTCAACACCACCATCGGGTCGACGTTGCGCGCCGCCTCGAAATTACCCGTCGCCTTCATAGGCCGACCTCAACGAATACCAAAAGCTGAAAAACCGATGCCCGCGGCGGCAGGACCGCGCAGGCAACGGACGATGTCTGATCCGCCGGCATTACCGGTCAACCTCACCGAATACGAGGTCGTAGGTGCCGATCATTGCCACCACGTCGGCCAGCATGTGGCCGCGCACGACCGAGTCGATCGAGGACAGGTGAGCGAAGCCCGGCGCGCGCAGATGGGCGCGGAACGGCTTGTTGGCACCGTCGGAAACCAGGTAGCAACCGAACTCACCCTTCGGCGCTTCAACCGCCGCATAGGTTTCGCCGGCCGGCACGCAGTAGCCTTCACTGAACAGCTTGAAGTGATGGATCAGCGCTTCCATGTCGTCCTTCATCTCGGCGCGAGCCGGCGGGGCGACCTTGAAGTTCTTGACCATCACCGGGCCCGGGTTGGCCTTAAGCCAAGCCACGCATTGCTTGATGATGCGGTTGGATTCGCGCATCTCGGCAATACGCACCAGGTAACGGTCGTAGCAGTCACCCTTGGTGCCCAACGGCAGGTCGAAATCGACCGCGTCGTACTTGGCATACGGCTGCTTCTTGCGCAGATCCCAGGCAATACCCGAACCACGCAGCATCACGCCAGTCATGCCCCAAGCCATTGCATGCTCAGGGGTGATCACGCCGATGCCAACGGTACGCTGTTTCCAGATACGGTTATCGGTCAGCAGGGTTTCGTATTCGTCAACGCGACCCGGGAACTCATTGGTGAAGTTCTCCAGGAAGTCGAGCAGCGAGCCCTCGCGCGAAGCGTTCAGACGCTTCAGCGCATTGCCCTTGTGCCACCGCGATTCCTTGTACTTCGGCATCGTGTCCGGCAGGTCGCGGTACACGCCGCCCGGACGGTAGTAGGCCGCGTGCATGCGCGCGCCGGAGACTGCTTCGTAGCAGTCCATCAGCTCTTCGCGCTCACGGAAGGCATACAGCATCACCGCCATCGCGCCCAGATCGAGCGCGTTGGAGCCCAGCCACATCAAGTGGTTCAGGACGCGGGTGACTTCGTCGAACATGGTGCGGATGTACTGCGCACGCTCCGGCACTTCGATACCCACCAGGGTTTCGATGGCGCGGACATAAGCGTGCTCGTTGCACATCATCGAGCAGTAATCCAGGCGATCCATGTAACCGATCGACTGGTTGAACGGCTTGGACTCGGCCAGCTTCTCGGTCGCGCGGTGCAGCAGACCGATATGCGGATCGGCGCGCATGATGGTTTCGCCGTCCATTTCCAGGATCAGGCGCAGCACACCATGCGCGGCCGGATGCTGCGGGCCGAAGTTCATGGTGTAGTTGCGAATCTCCTGCTTGGCTTCAGCAGGATTGCTCGCAAAGGCCTGCGAGGCCTGGTGGAATTCCTTCTTTACGTCCGCACTCACTTGCTTGCCTCCGTCTGCGCGCGCTCGCCTTCAGCAGTCTGGAAGCGGGCATCGTCGCGGATAACACGCGGCACGCCTACGCGCGGCTCGACCGAAGTCACCGGCTCGTAGACCACACGCTTCTTTTCTTCGTCGTAACGCACTTCGACGTTGCCGATCAGCGGGAAATCCTTGCGGAACGGATGGCCCACGAAACCGTAGTCGGTCAGGATGCGACGCAGGTCCGGGTGTCCTTCGAAGATCACGCCGTACAGATCGAACGCTTCGCGCTCGAACCAGTTCAGGCCCGGATGGATGTCGGTCAGCGAAGCCACCACCGGCAGCGATTCGCTGGGGGCGTAGCAACGGATGCGCAGCAGCTGGTTGTGCTGGTAGGAGCGCAGCTGGCAGACCACAGCGAAGCGCTGCTTGGGCATTGCGTCCGGCTGGGCGCCGTCAGCGGTTTCGTGGCTGGGGAATTCACCCCAGGCGAAACGACCCGCGCCATTGCCTTCCACGCCACGGCTGAAGCCGTGCGAGGAAACGTCCGAGGTATCCCACTCGTCGCTGCCATAGCCGAGGTAGTCGACGCCGCACAGGTCGGTGGCGTGCTCGAAGCCGAATTCATCACGCAGCGCCAGAGCGGTTGCGTGCCAATCGGCAACAGCCACTTCCAGCGTTACTTCGCCGCGCGGTTCGACCACCACAACCTGCGCACCGGCAAAACGGGCGCGAAGTTTATCGATGAGAGAAGGTGCTTGCTGGGCCATGGGGGCTGGCGTGCTCTTGATTTGAAAGGGGGTCAGCGTGCGATGGTCTGGGTACGCCAGATCTTCTTCTGCAGCTGCAAAATGCCGTACACCAGCGCCTCGGCCGTCGGCGGGCAGCCCGGGACGTAGACGTCCACCGGCACCACACGATCGCAACCGCGCACCACTGCATAGGAATAATGGTAATAACCGCCGCCGTTGGCGCAGCTACCCATCGAGATGACCCACTTCGGGTCCGGCATCTGGTCGTAGACCTTGCGCAGCGCCGGGGCCATCTTGTTGACCAGGGTACCGGCCACGATCATCACGTCGGACTGTCGCGGCGAGGGACGGAACACCACGCCATAACGGTCAAGGTCCAGACGCGCCGCACCGGCGTGCATCATCTCCACCGCGCAGCAGGCCAGACCGAAGGTCATGGGCCACATCGAGCCGGTACGTGCCCAGTTCAACAGCGCATCAACGCTGGTGGTCACATAGCCCTTCTCGAGCAGGGGGTTATCGCCTTCAGGCCGCAGAATGTCATCAACCCGCCCTTCCGGAACGGGGTTGTTCATCAGGCCGTCGAGAGTTTGGATCACTCCCATTCCAGCGCTCCCTTCTTCCACACGTAGATAAAGCCGAGGAACAGCATGCCCACGAACAGGCCCATGGTGACCAGCGAACGCGCGCCGAGCTCCATGAACACCTGGGTCCAGGGCACAATAAAGATGATTTCCAGGTCAAAGACGATGAACTGGATGGCGATCAAGTAATAACGCACGTCGAACTTCATGCGCGCGTTTTCGAACGCCTCGAAGCCACACTCGTAGGCGGAGAGTTTCTCGGTGTCCGGCGAACGCGGAGCGAGGAACCGACCGATCAACATCAGCGTGACGCCGATGCCGGTGGCGACGATCAGAAACAGCAGAGACGGCAAATATTCGGCCAGCACAGCGATTCTCTCTTGCCTCTGCCCGGGACACCTGCAGGTGCCAAGGCATGGGGGATGAACGGGACTTGCCACGACGGGAAGCTGCTGCAACCCGTGTACCCGCATAAAACAATGGTGCCCAAGAGGGGACTCGAACCCCTACGACCTAAGTCGCTACCACCTCAAGGTAGTGCGTCTACCAATTCCGCCACCTGGGCTTACGTCAGCGCAGCTGCTTCGCAGTGCGCCGCGTATTGTAACCGTCTTCAGTCTTTCTGTGCGGGTTCAGCGGGCTTTTCTTCGCTCTTGGCAGGAATATTTTCCGCCGGAGCCGTTGCCTGCGGCACTTCACCCACCGTCGCGGCAGCCGGAACTGCCGGAACGGCCTGCAACTCACCTGCCGGAGCCGCTGGCGCAGCGGCCGGAGCCGCCGTTTCAACCGCACTCATCAGGCCCACACCCTGGTCCGCCGGACGCGAACCGTGGCTGGCGTACCACGCCATGAACAAGCTGATGCCGAAAAACACCACGGCCAGCCATTTGGTGCTCTTGGACAGGAAGTTGGACGCGCCACGCGCGCCGAACACCGTACCCGACGCACCGGCACCAAAACCCGAACCAGCGGCAGCACCAGAGCCACGCTGCATCAGGATCAGCGCGATCATCGCGAGCGCCACCAGCACATAGACCACATTGAGGATCAACATCAGCATTTTTGAAATCCGTCCCGGACAATTACCCGTTAGCGACTGGCAGCCGCCCTCGCGATGGCCAGAAAATCAGCCGCCACCAGCGAAGCGCCACCTACCAGCCCGCCATCGACGTCAGGCTGTGAAAACAGCTCTGCTGCGTTGTCGGGCTTGACGCTGCCGCCATAAAGGATCGACAACGAATCGGCAATTCTAGCATCGCGCTCGGCGACTACGCCACGAATGAACGCATGCACGGCCTGCGCCTGCTCTGGCGAGGCGGTACGGCCGGTGCCAATTGCCCAGATCGGCTCATATGCCACCACTGCCTTGGCGAAGGCCTGGACCCCGGCCAGATCCAACACCGGTGCCAGCTGCGAGGCAATCACCGCCTCGGTCTGCGCAGCCTCGCGCTGCTCCAGCGTCTCACCAACACATAAGACTGGAATCAGGCCTGCATTGATCGCGGCAACGAACTTGCGCGCCACCAGCTCGCTGCTCTCGTTGTGGTATTGGCGGCGCTCGGAGTGGCCGACCAGGCCATGAGTGGCACCAACGTCCACCAGCATGCTGGCCGAAACCTCGCCGGTATAGGCGCCCTTTTCGTTGCTGCTCACATCCTGCGAGCCGAACAGCAGCTCCGTACCCTCGAAATCCTCGACCAGATCGCCCAGATAAGGCAGCGGCGGCAGGATCACCAGGCTCACACCAGCCAGCGGCAGGCCAGCAGCCACCTGCCCGACCAGATCGGTGGCGAATTGACGACTGCCATGCAGCTTCCAGTTACCAGCAACGATTTTTTGGCGCATTCAGGCATAACTCCCCGGTAAAAAGTATCGGCAAAGGATAGCCGATATGCGGACATCCACAGGACAAACTGCAGACAACGGAAGACAAGATGCAAAAACGCCGCCGGGCCAAGGCCGCGGCGGCGTCGATGCGACAGCTGCTGGAGCCAGCGCCGGCTTACTTCAGCTTGATCTCGCGCAGGCGCTGCTCAAGGAAGCCGTGGGCGGTGATCGCCTCCGGATAGCGGCTCGGATTCTCCGCAGTGATGCAGGAAGGCAGCACGTCGATCAGGAAATCCGGGTTCGGGTGCAGGAAGAACGGCACCGAATAACGCGGCTTGCGTGCCAACTCACCCGGGGGATTGACCACGCGATGGATGGTGGACGGGTACACGTGATTGGTCAGACGCTGCAGCATGTCGCCGATATTGACCACGATGGTGTCGGCGTCCGAGGTGAACGGAACCCACTCGCCCTCATGCGACTGCACTTCCAGGCCGGCCGCACTGGCACCGACCAGCAAGGTGATGAAGTTGATATCGCCATGCGCGCCAGCGCGCACATTGGGGATGTCATCGGTGGTGATCGGCGGGTAATGGATGGGGCGCAGGATCGAGTTGCCGTTATTGGTCTTGTCGGCGAAGTAGTTCTCCGGCAGACCGATATGCAGGGCCAGCGCCGACAGTACCCGCGAACCCAGCTGGTCGAGCTTCTGGTACAGGCCGTACCCGTGCTCCTTGAAACCGGGGACTTCGCTCGGCCACAGGTTCGGCTGCATCACCTCGCGGTACTTGGAATCGTCGGCGATCTCGCGGCCGATATGCCAGAACTCCTTCAGATCGAAGTGCGCCGAACCCTTGGCGGTTTCCACACCGAACTGGGTATAACCGCGCGCGCCACCGCTGCCGGCGATGTGGTACTGCTTCTTCACATCTTCCGGCAGGGCGAAGAACGCCTTGAACACGTCATATGCGGCGTCAATGTCCGCCTGCGGAATGCCGTGATTGCGAATACCCGCGAAACCCCACTCACGATACGCCGCGCCAAGTTCGGCCACGAAGGCGTCACGGTCAGTATCGAAACGGGTGATATCGAGGGTGGGAATACGGGAACTCATACAAAACTCCAAAGAAGGGAACGGGACGCCGGCTATTGAAACCGACGTCCCGGCAACACCACTATGATCCAGCTCAAACCTGTGCGGCAGCCGAACGAACCGCGCCGGCCAGCGCCTCAAGGGTGGCGGTCATCAGCCCAGCCTCATCGGCCTCGACCGTGACCCGCACCACCGGCTCGGTACCCGACGGCCGCAGGAATGCCCTGCCCCGCCCGGCCACCGCTGCCTGAGCGGCCGCAAGCGCAGCCTGCACCGGGGCACTGGCAACGACTTCGCGCGCACCCGTTTCCAAGCGCACATTGATCGTCTTCTGCGGCACCATCACCAGCCCCTGCAGGGCCTGCCGCAGATTCACACCGGCACCGCCGAGCACTTCCAGCACCTGCAACGCGCTGACAATCGCATCACCGGTGGTGGCACGATCCAGGCACAGGATATGGCCGGAGGCTTCGCCGCCCAGTACGCCATTGCCCTCGACCAGCGCCTTGTGTACATAACGGTCGCCGACATTGGCGCGGACGAACGGAATACCCAGACGCTCCAGCGCCTGCTCCATCCCGTAGTTGGTCATCAACGTGCCGACTACCGGCCCACGCAGCCGGCCATTGGCCTGCCACGCCTTGGCCAGCACGTACAGCAAGCCATCACCATCCACGGCCGCACCGGTGTGATCGACCATCAGCACGCGATCGCCATCGCCATCGAAGGCAATGCCGATATCGGCACCAACCTCGGTCACCTTGCGCGCCAGGCTGTCGATGTGCATCGAGCCAACGCCATCATTGATATTGATGCCGTTCGGCTCGGCACCGATCGCAGTCACGTCCGCCCCCAGCTCGCGGAACAGTAGCGGCGCGACGTGATAGGTGGCGCCATGGGCGCAATCGAGCACGACCTTGAGCCCGCGCAGATAGAAATTGCGCGGCACACTGGCCTTGCAGAACTCGATGTAACGACCCACTGCATCACGTGCACGGACCGCCTTGCCCAGCTGCTCGGATTCCACCGTCGAGAACGGCTGATCCATCGCGGCTTCCAGCGCCAGTTCGGTGGCGTCATCGAGCTTCTCGCCTTCGGCCGAGAAGAACTTGATGCCGTTGTCGTAGTGCGGGTTGTGCGAGGCACTGATGACGATGCCGGCATCGGCACCCAAGGTGTGCGCAAGGAATGCCACCGCCGGGGTCGGCATCGGCCCAATCAGCTGCACATTGGCACCTGCAGCCACCAGACCCGCTTCCAGCGCCGACTCGAACATATAGCCGGAGATGCGAGTGTCCTTGCCGATAACCACGGTCGGCTGCTGGCCGCCACTGCGTGCAACCAGCACGCGGCCCAATGCATTGCCGACGCGCAGCACGAAATCAGCGGAAATAACGCCCTTGCCGACCCGGCCACGGATGCCGTCGGTACCAAAGTACTTGCGCGCGCCCATCAGGCAGCCGCTTCCTCGTGCTGCGGCTGACGCCCCAGCATGGCCAGCAGGTCGGCCAGACGATCGCGCATTTCGCGGCGGTCACAGATCTGGTCGATGGCACCGTGCTCGAGCAGGAACTCCGAGCGCTGAAAACCTTCCGGCAGCTTTTCACGCACGGTCTGCTCGATCACGCGCGGGCCGGCAAAGCCGATCAGCGCCTGCGGCTCAGCGATATTGATATCGCCCAGCATCGCGAACGAGGCCGACACACCACCCGTGGTGGGATGGGTCAGCACCGAAATATAGGGCAGACCGGCTTCACGCAGCTTGGCCAGCGCGGCCGAGGTCTTGGCCATCTGCATCAGCGAGAACAGGCCTTCCTGCATGCGTGCACCGCCAGAAGCGGAGAAGCACACATACGGCGAGCCGATCTCCAGCGCGGTTTCCGCCGCCAGCGCGAAACGCTCACCGACCACCGACCCCATCGAACCGCCCATGAAGGCGAAGTCGAACGAAGATGCCACCAACGGACGCCCCTTCAGCAGGCCGCGCATGGCGACCAGCGCGTCGTACTCGCCGGTGTTCTTCTGGCTGGCCTTGATGCGCTCGACGTACTTCTTCTGGTCCTTGAACTTGAGCACGTCGGTCGGCCCGAGACGGGCGGCGATCTCGCTGGTGCTGTCAGCATCAAACAACGAGGCCAGGCGCGCGCGCGCGCGGATGGCCATGTGGTGCCCACACTTCGGGCAGACCTCAAGGTTTTCTTCCAGCTCCGGGCGGTACAGGGCCGCGCCGCAGCTACTGCATTTTTCCCACAGCCCCTCGGGGACGCTGCGTTTTTTGGAGGGCGTGTTGTCGGTACGGATGCCGGACGGCATCAACTTGCTGAGCCAACTCATGCGGGATGACAATTCCGTTCAGGGCGGCCTTACGGCCACGACAGGGCCCACAGTCTAGCTCACCACTGCGACCAAGTTGCAGCACCGGTTCTGGCGCAATCCCTACTGCCGCGTATGTTTGCAGCGCAATACCGGGCCATGCCAGGCAGAAAACCGGACCACTGTAGTGGGGGGGGGGGGGGGGGGGGGGGGGGGGGGGCGAGGAGAGACGGAGAGGATGTGGGGGGAACAGGAGGAGGAAGAGGAGGGGGCCGGGGCGCCCACGCCCCGGCGAGCGA